>DATKRS010000029.1 GCA_035532035.1 Candidatus Dormiibacterota bacterium | reverse complement strand
GAAAAGGCAAAAGCAAGCGGCTCCTCGCGCTAGGCGAACCCCGGAAAACGCTCGATCTTAGGACGCGGACCGGCTGCGCCGTGGCGCTGCCCAGCGTCGACGGCTAGCCGGCAACGTACTTCGGGTGCGCATCGTGACTGTGTGAAGCGCCCTCCGCCGCGGTCATCGGTTTGGAAATCGGGTGCGTTTTGAAATAGTCCAGAGACCAGCGGACGTCGTCGAGCAGCCCATCGGCGAAGTTGATGCTGAATCCGTGACGCACCAGGATGCGCATAACGCTCATGTCGGTGATGTTTGGGACCATCGAATACGCCGCGACTTGCCAGCCGCGTGCGCGCAGGCGGTCGGAGAGATCGAAGAGCGAATAACCCGCATCGACGCCTTCGCGCATCGTCCAAGATACGGCTGGGATCCCGTTTTGACTGTCGCCGTCGAAAATCAGTTCGAATTGTCCAAATTCGCCGATCCGGCGAGCGATGTGTTGCGCGATGTTGTAACAACCTTGATGAATGCGCCGGTAGCCGTCCATGCCGAGGCGCAGCATGAGATAATATTGGCAGATGATCTGGCCGCCCGGCCGCGAAAAGTTTAGCGCGAAGGTCGGCATGTCCCCACCCAGATAGTTTACGTGGAAGATAAGCCCCTCGGGCAAATCGTCGGCTTCGCGCCAAATCACCCACCCAACGCCCAGCGGCGCCAACCCAAATTTATGGCCCGACGCGTTGATCGACCGCACCCGCGGCAAGCGGAAATCCCAGAGTATTTCGGGGTGCACGAACGGTGCGATGAATCCGCCGGAAGCCGCGTCCACGTGTATCGGAATGTCGAGCCCGGTGTCGCGCTGGAGTTTATCCAAAGCCGCGGCGATTTGGGCGACCGGCTCGTACTGACACGTAAACGTGACGCCGAAGGTCGGCACGACGCCGATGGTGTTTTCGTCGGCACGTGCTATGACGTCCTCGGGCGTCATGACCAACCGGTCGCGTTCCAACGGAATCTCGCGCAGCTCGACGTCAAAGTAACGGGCGAACTTGTGCCAGCACACCTGCACCGGGCCGGTAATAATGTTAGGTTTGTCGGTCGGTTTTCCAAGCTTCGCCTGCCGTGCGCGCCATTTCCACTTGAGGGCGAGGCCGCCAAGCATCGCGGCCTCGCTCGAACCGGTCGTCGAGCATCCAATCGTCGTCCCGGCTGCCGGCGCGTTCCAAAGATGCGCCAGCAAGTGCACGCACCGGTTTTCGATCTCCGCCGTTGCCGGATACTCGTCCTTATCGATCATGTTCTTGTCGAGGCTGAGATCCATCAACTTGTGGATCCCATCGTCGAACCACGTCTGGCAAAACGTCGCGAGATTCTGCCGGGCGTTTCCGTCGAGCATCAGCTCGTCGACGACGAGCTGCAGCGCGACATCGGGGCGAATGCCGTCTGCGGGTATCTGGTGCTTGGGAATCGTCGCGTCCATGCCGCGTGTCGCATAGACGTCGGAGAAGGCGGTATCGCTCGGGTGCTTTCGCTGGTATAGTGGCACGGCTCACCTTCGTTTCGAAGCGGGTCCCGTCGTTTTCGCGACAGAAGCGTGAGTTTACTGGGGCCACCCGCCGTCGCCGGCCACCGCCGCAGTCCGCCAGTTCTGGCGCTCCCGGATCGTGCTAACGATTCATACTAACCAGGGATCCCGCTAGGGCCCGGCCGTCTCGAGTTTTGAAGTCGCGGGCTTCAGCGCGATCGCGAGTGTCGACATGCAATCCGTATCAACGATCAATGGCGTGTCTGTTTCGTATGGAAGAGTGGCGATGCGTATCGTGTCGAGATCATGGATTATCACGAAAGTACTGTGGCCGTAGAGGCGGCCGAACTTGCGGACATATCACGTAACCACGGCTCTTCGCCGTTCAACAAAGCGGCGCCACCTCTCCAGTCCGTTCTTCGGCGGGCGCCAAAGCGGCGAGCAGCGCTTAGCCGCCGCCGCGAGGGATGAACGCGGGATTCAAGCAGCGCATCGGATCCGCATTGATGTCGTTGTTGAAATGCTGCCGCACTTGCGTGGGCCACGATGCCGGCGGCCCGAGGGTCGGAACGTACACCCAGCCGCGGTCGCTCAGGAACCAGAAGTAGAAAATCGGTCCACGGTCCTCCTCGGTCATCGACATGGCGTAGCCGTCGTGCACGTCGATCATCCTGACGTACGTCGCATCGATGGAATGGTACTTCGGATAGTGCGGGCCCGGGTAGGTGGTAATGCTCAGTTTCTCGAGCGTCGTCGTTGTTGCCGGCGGCCCGCAATACGCGGCCGGCGCAGGCGTCCATAACGACAGAAACACCGTGACCACGAGCCCTCCGATGGCTACCGTACGCCGTAACATTATGCGCACTCCTTACGCAAGCGAGACGACTAACGGATTCCGGCAATCGGGCATGTCGCCCTTGCCTCGGCGGCGTCAGCCGAGCATACGGGTGGCCGATGGGGCGTGCGCGAAGGGCTGAGCAAATGACGGCTTCTTCGGCTACAGCTATACTGCGGGCGCGGCATCGGCGGATGGCGACGATAGCCATCGCGATCGTCGTACTGGGAGCAATTCTGTGGGCTGCGCATATTGCGCGTGCTGACGAGCTATTCGTTCTAGCCGTTGCGCCGTCTTTTTACTTGTTGTGGCACTTTCACCACGCCGACAAGTACAAGAGCGAACCGATCGGCCTGCTTCTCGGAACGTTCACTCTCGGAGGGGTTTGCGCCATCATCGCAGCGTTCGTCGAACCCGGTCCGCCGCAGAACGCCGGTCTCGGGCTCACGTTTCTGTACTTCTTGTTCGGCGTCGCGTTGATCGAGGAGTTTGCAAAGTTTCTCGTTGTGAGACTTCTGCCGTACCGCTCCAAGCAGTTCGACGAGGCCATGGATGGGGTGGTCTTCGGAATTGCCGCCGGCCTCGGCTTTGCGGCGGTCGAAAATATCTTATACGTGTTCAGCTACGGTGGCGCCGTCGCGCTCTTCAGAGCCTTCGTTAGCGTGCCGGGTCACGCGTTCTACGGCGCGGTCATGGGGTATTATGTAGGAGAGGCCAAAGCGCGCAAGATGCCCTGGCTCGCGCTCCGGGGACTGACGCTGGCGATCCTGCTACACGGGGTGTTCGACACGCTCGCGCAGGTCACCGGGTGGCTCGCGCTCCTCCTGTTACCAGCATTCGTTTGGTTCGTCTACTTCGCAGTGGTGAAAAAAGAGATCGCCCAGGCGCAAAGCGAGTCACTCTACCGGCCCGCGCCGTGAAAGAAGCGCGCTAGGTCGGGGCTTTGCCCAATAAGGCCCGCGCCGCCGTCTTGGGCGACTCCTAGGGCAGGCCCCTAGTTGCCGAGCAGCGGTGAGAAGAGCGACGAGCCGAAGCAGAAGCTGAGCAGAAGTGCGCCGGCGGCTATCCCGACAAGGAGCCGAATAGCAAGCGAGCGCTTGATCGGCGCTACGATACCGAGGATCGGCACCACGAAATAGATGGCCGTGCGCCAGGCCGCGGGAACCCCCGTCGTCTCGATCACGGACCAGAGGATGAAGCCCATTCCGAGGCCGCAGAGAAGCGCGAGAAGGCCCGCCGCGGTCCAAACGACGGCGTCGGCCGGATCGAACGCGCCGCGTCCCCGCACCATACCGGCATCCTAACCGGCAAAGCAGGGAATCGGCTTAAACGGCCGTTAGGGCCCTTAGGTCTCTTTCGGGCCCGAGTCGAAAGGCGGCGAGATGATCGGCGAGCTGCGCGTTTCGCTCGGCGCACTGAGGCGCAACGCTCGCGCCCTGCAAAATCTCGTCGGGGTTGGGCGCGCCGCCTTCGTCGTGAAGAGCAACGCGTACGGCCACGGTCTCGCCCAGACCGCGATTGCGATCGAAGGGTTCGCAACGCGCATCTGCGTCTACGCGGTAGAAGAGGCGCTCGCGCTGCGCGAAGGTGGCGTGAACGCGCCGATCCTCATCCTCGGTCCGGTTCCGCCAGAGATGCTCGACACGATGCTCGCGGCCAAATCCGAAATCGCGCTCTGGGACACGCGTAACTTCCTGCACGATCTGGCCGCGGCTGCCCGCCGTCGCTCCGAACCGTTCTCCGTTCACGTCAAGGTCAATACCGGCCTCAATCGTCTCGGCCTCGAGCCCGGCGAGGTCGCCGACGCGATCGAAGATTACGTCCGTTTGAAGGAGCTGCGCATCACCGGCATCTTCTCGCACCTCGCGGCAGCCGAAGAAATCGACTCCCCGTACACGATGCAGCAGCTGGCGCGCTTCGAGCGCGCGGTCGCGGAGAGCAGGCCGCTTCTGGAGCGCCACGAGATCAGACCGTTCCGCCACATCGCGGCGTCCGCCGCGGCGATGCTTTGGCCGCAGACGCGTCTGGACTTCTCGCGCTTCGGCATCGCACTCTACGGCCTCTGGCCGTCGGCTGCAACGCGCGAAGCGATGGGCCGCGAAGCGCTGCCCCTCGAGCCTGCGCTCAGCTTGCGCTCCTCGCTCGTCGTGACGCGGACCATTGCGACGGGCGAGCCCGTAGGGTACGGCAACACGTTCGTCGCGGCGAACGAGATGCGCGTCGGCGTCGTGCCGCTCGGCTACGCCGATGGCGTCCCACGCGCGCTCTCGAACCGCGGCGCGTTTCTCGTCGAGGGCGCACGCTGCCCGATCGTGGGGCGCGTTGCAATGAATCTCACCACGCTCGACGTTACCGCCGCGCCCCACGCGCACCCCGGCACGACCGTAACGCTGATCGGCGCCGACGGCGACGACGCAGTGACGGCCGACGATTGGGCCGCATGGGCGGACACGATCAACTACGAGATCGTGACGCGCTTGCCGGCGCACGTGCCGCGCCGCTATTACGACGATTAGGCTACCGCGGCGATCGCCTCGGCGAGGTCGATCGTACGCTTGTAGAGAGCGCTTCCGATGATGCACGAGTCGACGGCTGCGATCGCCGCATTGCGCAGCTCGCGCAGATCGTCCAAGCTGCGGGCTCCGCCGCTCGCCGTCACCTTCACCGGAGCCGCGTTCGCAACGGCGGCGAGGGCGCCGACGTCGTACCCGAGCCCCATTCCGTCGTGGCGGATCTCCGTGAAGATCACCCGCTCGACGCCCCAGAGCGCGACCCGTTTCACGAGCGCGTCGCGGGCGACGGGCGTTCGCTCCGCCCACCCGCGCGTCGCAACCTCCTCGCCGCGTGCGTCGATGCCGGCGATGACGCGCGCTCCGAGCCTCCCGATGATATTGCGCGCGACGCGCTCCTCTTCCACCAAGAGCGTGCCCAAGATCACGTCGCTGGCACCGATGTCCAGCCTCGCCTGCGCCATCTCGACCGTGCGGATTCCGCCGCCGGTCTGCACGGGAACGCTCACGGCAGCGCAGATCCGCTCGATTGCGCGCACGTTCTCTCCGGACCCGAAGGCGCCGTCGAGATCGATCACGTGCAGCCGCCGCGCGCCCGCCTCGACGAACGCTTTCGCGCGCGCAACCGGATCGCGGTCGTAGACGGTCGCGGTCGCGAGCTCGCCCGCCTCCATGCGGACGCACGCGCCGCCCTTGAGATCGATGGCTGGAATGACGATCATGCCGCCTCCTTCGCGAAGCGAATGAAGTTGTCCAGCAGCCGCGCTCCCGCGAGCCGGCTTTTCTCCGGATGAAACTGCGTCCCCAGCACGTTGTCGCGCGCGACGATCGCCGAAAAGCGCTCGCCGTGCGTCGCTGCCGCAATCGCGCTCTCGACGACCGGGGCCCGATATGAATGGAGAAAATAGACGTACGCACCCTGGTCGATGCCTTCCAGAAACGGGTGCGGGTACAACGGTTCGAGCTGGTTCCATCCGACGTGCGGTACGCGCGGTGCGTGCTCGAAGCGCTCGACCGTTCCGCGCAACGTGCCGAAACCGGTCGCACCGCCAAACTCGGTCGAGCGCTCGAAGAGGAGTTGCATGCCGACGCAGATGCCGAGAAAGGGCGAGCCTCGCTCGATGAACGCGCCGACGGCCGTGTCCAAACCGCGCGCGCCGAGCGCCGCCATCGTGGCGCCGAATGCGCCGTCGCCCGGAAGGATCGCGGCCGAGGCCTCGTGCAGTGCGCGCGCGTCGCTCACCCTCACGGCGGCGATGCCGCGCCGCTCCAAAGCGGCAAGCAGCGACCCGAGGTTGCCGCCGCCGTAATCGACGACCGCGATATCGCTGCCCGCTATTCGAGCACGCCTTTCGTCGACGGTATCTCGCCCCCAACGACGGCCTTGGCCTCTGCGAAAGCACGCGCGAACGCCTTGAACGAGGCTTCGCAGACGTGGTGCGCGACGTGGCCGTTCATCTGCACGAGATGCAGCGTCACCTTCGCGTTGTCGACGAGCGCGCGAAAGAACTCGCCGACCATCTCGGTAGGCATCTCGCCGAGGTTCTCCCGCAAAAACGAGACGCGGAAGTTCAGGTAGGGCCGGCCGGAGAGGTCCAGGCTCGCCGCGATCAGCGCCTCGTCGAGCGGCACCAGGCACGACCCGAAGCGCGCTACGCCGCGCTTGTCGCCGAGCGCCCCGTGCAGCGCGGCGCCCATCGCAATGCCGACGTCCTCGATGAGATGATGATGATCCATACCGTCGCCTTTGGCATCGAGCTGCAGGCCGAGGCCGGCGTGCGTGGCGAGCGCGTGCAGCATGTGGTCGAAGAAGTCGACGCCGGTTGCAATCGCAACGGGTCCACCGTCGAGATCGAGCGCGAGCTCGATCGACGTCTCCTTCGTCGCCCGTGAAAACGTGGCGCGGCGTGGCATAGGGCGCCGCTTCCAAGGATGAGCCCGCTCTCCCTTGCAGAACGCCAATCTCATGGAAGCGATCGATCTCGCCACGCATCCCCCCCGCAGCCCGAATCTTCGTTTGGGAGGGCTGTTGATGCTCGCGCGCACCATCGACAAACTGCGCGCGTCGCTGCCGGGCGGCAATCTCGGCGTCTACTACATCCGCGGTTTCAGCGCAACGCTGCTCTCCGAGCTCGGCATCGACGAGGCGCCGCTACGCGACGCAGTCGCACGGGCGCAAAGCGATGACGAGGTCGTCGCCTGGGTACGCGAGCACAGCGACCCGTCACGCTACGACGAGATCAACACGTTGCTGCGCTCGCGGCTCATCGCGGATCGCATCGACGATCCCGAGTTCGTCGCTCGCTATCCCATCATCGCGACGCTGCCGCGCGAGATGCCGCTCCTCGACATGCTCGATCGCGACGACCACGCGATGTTCGCGAGCGTTTAACGCTCGCCGTTTCCGCGCGCGAGCGCGAAGCCCACGAGACGATCGATCATCGCCTCGTAGCTGATGCCAGCGGCTGCGCATGCGTCGGGTAGCAGACTGGTCGGCGAGAGCCCGGGCAGCGGATTGATCTCCAGCACCGATGGCCGTCCCTCCTTGCTGACGATGAAATCCGTGCGCGAATAGTCGCGTAGGCCGAGCAGGCGATGCACCGAGAGCGCCAGCGTTTGCAGGCGCGCCGCCAGATCACCGTCGATCGGCGCCGGCGTGATGTGCGTGCTGCCGCCTTCGTCGTACTTGGCCTTATACGAGTAGAAGTCGTCGACGTTGGCGATCACCTCGACGACGGGAAGTGCCTCCTCGCCGAGGATCGCGCAGTGGAACTCCCGACCGTCGACGTACTCTTCCGCCAGCGCTTCGGGATAGGTCTTCGAAATTGCGAGCATCGCATTGCTCCATTGTTCGTGCGTGCGAACGATCGAGACGCCGACGGACGATCCCTCGTATCGCGGCTTGACGACCAGCGGAAGGTCGAGCGAACCGGGGAGCAGCGGCAGCGCTCCGCCGGAGAGATCGAAGACGTCCCACGCGGCCGTCGGAAGGCCTTCGGCGGCCAGCAATTTCTTCGTCAAATGCTTGTCCATTGCGAGCGCACAGGCTTCGAGGCCGCTGCCGGTGTACGGAACGCGCAGATACTCGAGCACGCCTTGAATCTCGCCGTCCTCGCCGTGCGTGCCGTGCAGCGCGTTGAACACTGCGTCGGGCGCGACGTCTCTCAGCGCGTCGACGAAACGCCGATCGTAGTCGAGCGAGTGCGTCTCGTAGCCGAGCGCGTCGAGAGCTCGCTTCGCAAGTGTGCCCGACTGGATCGATATCTCGCGCTCAGAGCTGGGGCCGCCCATGACGACCGCGATGCGGTGCTTGCGCCCGGAGTGCTTAGGCATCGACGAAGACGCCGACGAGGTGCACTTCGAGCTGCAGCTCGACGCCGCAGCGCTCGGCTACGGCGCGCCGCACGCGCGCGAGCAGCGTCGCGACATCCTTTGCGGTCGCCTCGCCGAGATTGTTTACGAAGTTTGCGTGCAAGGGGGATACCTCCGCGTCTCCTTCGCGCCAACCCTTCGCTCCAATCGATTCGATGAGCCGCGCAGCCTTGTCGCCTTCGGGATTGCGAAAGCAAGAGCCCGCATTGGGCAGCGCGATCGGCTGAGTTCGTTTGCGCCGCACCAAGCGCTCTTGCATTTCCGCGCGGACGGTGGCCGGCTCGCCCCGCTCGAAGACCAGGGTCACGCGCGACACGACAGCGTCGCTCGCAAGCGTCGTGTGGCGATAGTAGTACTGCAGCGTCACCGCATGCGGGCCGGGCTTGCTCGGCGACTGCACCCACACCTCGCGCACGAAGTCTCCGATCTCGCGGTCGGTGCCGGCATTCATCCGCAGCGAGCCACCGACGGTCCCGGGAATGCCCGCGAGCGAACCGATCGAGCGCGCCCCCGCCGAGGCGGCCTTCGCCGTCAACGCCGCCATCGCGGCCGACGCCCCGGCCTCCGCAATGACGCGAGCCTCCTCGGTGCGAACGGCAATCTCGGTGAACGCGCCGGCGAGCCGCAACACGATCCCGCGGATGCCGCCGTCGCCGACGAGCACGTTGCTTCCGCTGCCGAGAACGAACCACGGCAGGCGGCGCTTGAAACACCACCGCATGAGCTGCGCGAGCTCCTCTTCGCTCTCGACCGCGACGAGCGCATCCGCGGGGCCGCCGATGCGCCACGACGTGTGCGGCGCCAGGGGCTCGTCGAATCGTGCCCGCTCGCCGGCGACGTGTTCGAGCGCTGCGCGATCGCGCTCGTCGAGCAGCGTGCGTAACCCTTGTGCCGTCGTGAGGCTCATGCCGACGTCTGCAGCTCGACGCGCCGAGCGAGACGTGCCGCAACCTCGGTAATGTCGCCGGCACCGAGCATGAGCACGAGCGCGCCGCTCGGTGCGTCGGACGAGATGCGCGTTTCCAAATCTTCGACGGTGGCGACGCAGGTCACGTCGGTGCCCATCTTCGCAAGCGGCTCGCCGATCGAGGCAGAGCTGACGCCGGGCATGGGAGCCTCGGAGGCAGCGTAGACGGGAGCGAGATAGACCCGGTCGGCAGCGGAGAGTGCCTGCGCGAACTCGTGCGCGAGCAGGGCCGTGCGCGAATACCTGTGCGGCTGGAACGCTGCGATCACCGGCCCGCGGTGATACGCGCGCGCGGTCGCGATCGTCTCGCGAATAGCCGTCGGATGATGGCCGTAATCGTCGACGACGATCATGCGGCGGTTTGCGCAAAGGACGTCGAATCGGCGGCGCACGCCGCGAAATGCGCGCAGCGCGTCCGCGATCCGGGCGAAGGAGACGTCGAGATGTCGGGCTACGGCAATTGCCGCGAGTGCGTTACGTACGTTCATCGCGCCTGGAACGCCGAGCTCGACCGTGCCGAGGAACGCGTCACCCGCGATGACGTCGAACGCGGTCGTGAGTCCGCGCGGCTGCAGGTTGACCCCGCGAAGTGATGCCGTCTCGCAGAGCCCCACCCCGATCGCCCTGGCACGCAGGTCGCGCGAGAGCAACGATGCCGCGCGCGCGTCGTCCGCGCCGACGACGGCGAGCCCGTCCGGCGGCAGATCGCCGAGAAACTCGGCAAATGCATCGACGAGATGGGGGAGATCGTCGTCGCTTGCCAGGTGGTCATTTTCGACGTTCGTCACGATCGCGACCGATGGATCGAGGAACGCGAAGGAGCCGTCCGATTCGTCGGCCTCGGTCACGAACCACGGATCGCTGCCGAGATGCGCGTTCGTGTCGAGCGCGGCGTCGATTCCGCCGAGCGCCAAGCTCGCGTCGATTCCCGCTCCTCGTAAGACCGCATGAACCATCGCCGTGGTCGTCGTCTTTCCGTGCGTGCCGCAGATGGCGATGCCGCGAGCCTCGCGCGCGATCTCGGCAAGCAGCTCCCCTCGGTGCAGCAGCGGCAGCCCAAGGCGGCGCGCTTCGAGCAGCTCGGGGTTGAGCGACCCGATCGCGGAGCTGAAAACGACGCGCTGCGCGCCTTTGACGTTCTCGGCGGAATGACCGATTCGTACCTCCGCGCCTTCCTCGCGCAAGCGCTCGAGTAGCAGGCTCTGGTTCAGGTCCGAGCCACGCACGTTCTCGCCGCGCGCAAGCAGCAAGCGCGCGAGCGCGCTCATACCGATACCGCCGATACCGATGAAGTGATAGAGCTGCTTTGTCATGGGGGTGACGCCTACGTTCGTGACGTCAGGGCGTCAATCCGCGCGAGAATCGCCGCGACCGGATCGCCGGCTGGACCCGCTGCCACACGCATCGCTGCGAGGCGCTCCGGGTTCGCGATTCGCGCGAGCAAGCTCCGCAGACCGCCGGCCAGCGCCGCATCGTCGACGACGACCGCGGCGCCGGTGGCCGCAGCCGCCACGGCGTTGGCGCGCTGATGCGCCTCCGCGGCGTGCGGGTACGGCACGAGAACCGCAGGGAGGCGCAGCGCCCGCAGTTCCGCGAGCGTCGATGCACCGGCACGCGCGATGACGAGATCGGCGGCGGCGTACGCTTGGGCCGGGTCGTCGAGGTAGGAACGAACGATCGCAACGCTCCCGATTGCGGCGCGCACGCGCTCGTAATCGTCCGCACCCGTGACGAGAAGGACTTGCCAGCCCGACGGAACCCCACCACCGAGCACGAGCGCCGCGACGGCATCGTTGATCGAGCGCGCCCCGAGGCTGCCGCCGAACGCGAGAACGGTCTTGCGCTCGGGATCGAGCCCGAGCGCGGCGGCGGCATCGCCGCGCTGCTGCAGATGGAGCAGTGAGGCACGAACGGGGACGCCGGTCGTCGCCGCGTCCCACGTTTCGTCGACGAAGGGTGCGAGGATGCGGTTCGCAATGCCGGCAACCACATTGGGCTCGAGCAGCGCAACCGGCATTCGCCGGCGCCGAAGCGTGCGATCGGCACGCGCGGCAAGAACCAAGGGTACGCAGACGTAGCCGCCCGTTGCAACGACGAGACTCGGACGCGCGCGCTCGAGCACGCGCAAGGCCTGAAAGAAACCGGCGGCGTTCGCTGCGACGGTCTTTACGAGATCGACGGAAAGCCGTCGTCGCAGCGGGTGCGCCGCAATCGTCTCGAATCGGTATCCCGCAGCGGGGACCAAGCGCGCCTCGAGGCGATCGCGCGTCCCGACGAAGAGCGCGTCGTCTCCGCGCGCTCGCAGCGCATCGGCGATCGCGAAGGCCGGATAGAGATGGCCGCCCGTCCCGCCGGCGGCAAAGAGCACCGTCACGCGTCAGCCGCGGATTCGGCGGTGGCGGCCGACGTTGAGAATCAGCGCGACCGCGATCAAGTCGACGGCGAGCGCGCTGCCGCCGAAGGAGATGAACGGCAGCGGCACCCCGGTGATGGGCCACGACGACGTGACGACGCCGATGTTGACGAATGCCTGCAGCACGATCATCGCCGCACAGCCGATCGTCAGTAAAAAGCCGAACGGCTCGCGCGCCGAGAGCGCGATGCGCACGGCACGAAAGGCCAGCAGCAGGAAGAGCGCGACGACGACGAGCGCGCCGATCAACCCGGCTTCCTCGCCGAGCACGGAGAAGATGAAATCGGTGTACTGCTCCGGGAGATAGAAGAACTTCTCGCGCGAAGCGCCGAGACCGACGCCTCTCAAGCCGCCCGTGCCCAAGGCGTAAAGCGATTGAATGATGTGAAAGCCCGTGTTCTGCGGGTCCCGCCACGGGTCGAGAAACGCGAAGAGGCGCGCGCGCCACATGACGTTGTGGACAAACTCGACCACGACAGCCGGGACGAGCGCGAAGCAGACTGCCAAGAGATGCGCGATGCGCGCGCCGCCGGCGAAAAGCAGCACGAACGCCGTCATCACGATGATGCTGGCAGTCCCGAGATCCGGCTCCTTGAGCACGAGGGCGGTCATCAGCAACACCGGCGTACACGCGAGAAAGAGTCCCGACGTGAACTTCGTGATGTCGATGCGCGGCTCGCGCCCCGACAGCCAGGCCGCCAGGAAGATCACGATGCCGAGCTTCGCAAACTCTGAGGGTTGCAGCGTCATCGACCCGATGCCGATCCACCGATGCACGCCGTTGACGCGCACGCCGACGTGTGGGACGAACACGAGGAGCAGTCCGATCGTCGCCGCGAGCAGCACGTACGGCGCAAACCGGCGCAACTGCAGGTAATCCATGCGATACGCGCCGTAGGCGAGCGCACCGCCGACGAGAAGCCAGAGAAACTGACGCTTCACGTAGTATGCGGTGTCCAGGTGTTCGGCGTACGCGGTAACGCTCGAGGCGGAATACACCATCACCAAGCCGACCGCAACGAGCAGCGCGACCGCGCCGAAGAGCCACGGGTCCGGCGGCGCCGCGGCATACGAGCGCCGCACTGCGATCTCGCTCGATGGTCGCCGTAACGACGCGGAACTACGCATGCGCGCCTCGCGGGATCAGCCGCACCGCGCGCGCGAAGCGATCGCCCCGATCCTCTGCGGACGCGAACATGTCGAAGGACGCGCACGCCGGCGAGAGCAGCACGACGTCGCCCGTCACAGCCGCGCGCCGCGCCTGCTCGACCGCCTCCTCCATCGAGGACGCAAAAGTAACCGGGAGGCCGTCCGCGACCCGCGCAAGCATCCCCGCCGCCTCGCCGAGGGCGACCAGCGCCCTGACGCGCGCGCGCATGACGCCTCCGAGCTCCGCGAAGTCGGTCCCCTTTTCGCGCCCGCCGGCCACGAGCACGACGGGCCGATCGTACGCGCGCAGCGCCGCGACCGTCGCCGTGGGATTGGTTGCCTTTGAGTCGTCCACATACAGCACGCCGTCGATTTCAGCAATCGGCTGCAGGCGATGCGCGAGCGCTACGAACGTGCGCAGCCCGGCGCGCAGCGATGCCGGCGGGCACCCTGCGGCGATCGCCGCGAGAAGCGCCGCCATCGCATTGCGCAGATTATGCTCGCCCGGCAATGGAACGTCGCTCCAATCCGCAACGGCAACGGCCGCACCGCCCGCAGCGGTGGTAACGATCTGTTCGCCGCGCAGCGACATATCCGCCGCGGGACCGTCGTGCTCGAGCGTATACCATAGCCGGCGCGCCGCGCACCCGCGGCTCTCGAAGCGCCCTTCCAACGCGCGCAAGCGCGGATCGTCGCGGTCGAGGACGATTGTGTCGCCCTCACTCTGGTTCATGACGATGCGAAACTTCGCCTCGGCGTATTCCTCGATCGACGCATGGCGGTCGAGGTGGTCCGGCGCAATGTTGAGCAGCACGGAGATCCGCGGCCGTAGCGTCGCGATGCCCTCGAGTTGAAACGAGGAGAGCTCAGCCACGACCCATGACCGCGACGTCGCGCGAGCGACCGCAGCGACGAGCGGCTCGCCGATGTTCCCCCCAGCGACGGCGTCGACCCCGCACGTCCGCAGCAGGTGGGCGATGAGCGCGGTCGTCGTCGATTTGCCTTTCGTTCCCGTGATCGCGATGATCGGTGCCGCGCACAGCCGCGCGGCGAGCTCGATCTCGCCGATCGCCGGGATGCCCGCCTCGCGAACGAGCCGAACGACGCGCGACGTCGGAGGAACTCCCGGCGAGAGGATGGCGAGCGTGATACCTGGCAGCAGGGCCGGCAGCTCGTCCGGCGTGACGAATCGCGCGCCGCGATCCTCGATAGCCGTAATCGCGTCGCGCAACGCGTCGGGAGACTTTTCGTCGACGACGACGACGGCTGCGCCGCGTTCGCGCAGCGCTGCCGTGCTTGCGAGACCGCTCCTGCCAAGTCCGATGACGAGCGCGTTGGTGCGCTCGGAATATTCCAGCATCGACTCCTTCACAGGCTTCCGATAACCCATCCTACCACGGAACAGACGGTTGAGGCGAGCCAGAAGGAGAGCGTTACGGTACGCTCGGGCCATCCCGCAAGCTCGAAGTGATGGTGCAGCGGGCTCATGAGAAAGATGCGACGCCCGCCGCTGATCTTGAAGTATGCGACTTGCAGCATCACGGAGAGCGCTTCCGCAACGAAGAGTCCGCCGACGATCGCGAGCAAGAGCATCTCGCCGTCCAGTATCGCCGCGCCGGCGAGCAGCGCACCGAGCGCAAGCGAGCCCGTGTCACCCATGAACATGCGCGCCGGATGGCGATTGTAGACGAGAAAGCCGAGGGCGCCGCCGATTGCAAAACCAAGAACGACGGGCCAGTCGCGTGGACCCGCTCCCCCGACGATCGCAAGCGCCCAGAAGACGTAGAGCGGCGGCGCGATTGCGCCCGCTGCGAGTCCGTCGAGGCCGTCGGTGAGATTCACCGCGTGCACGCAGCCCGTGATTGCGAGAATGCCTAGAACGAACCAGAGCCAGTACGGCACGACGAGCAGGGCGGAGCCGGCGTGGAAGAGGGTATCGTTCGCAGGCACCATGCGCATGAAGATCGCCGCGACGAGTGCGGTCGCGAGGAACTTCGTTCGCGCTCGAAGTCCTGCGTTCGACCCGCTGCGAATGCCGATGAGATCGTCGACGAAGCCGACCAGCGCGCAGGCGAAGACGAGCATGAGGAGCGCCCGAGCGAACGTGTCGTGAGCAAAAAGCGCCGAGACCGCGATCGCCGCGAGAATCGCCAAGCCTCCCATCGTCGGCGTCCCCGTCTTGTCGCGATGGCTCTCCGGCGCATCTTCATAGGCGGTCTGTCGCAACGAGAATCTCGGCAGCAGCCGTAAGAGCAGCCAGCCGACGACGAGCGCAGCCAAGAAGCCGGCCACGCACTCCCAGGCAAGCTCGGAGAACGCAGCCGCGTTCATGATGCCGCCACGAGCAACGGGTTGGCACCCGCGCCACGCCATTTGAGCACAGCGATCGGCGTCTGCTCGTCACCGTTCCCGTGCGGATTACCGAGCAGCGCGCGCTCCACGATCCCGCGCTCGACCCCTGCGCTCGCGCCGAGCACCTTCGCCTTCTCTAAGTCGTTCGCATCGACAACGGCGCAGGCGATGCCGGTACGTCGCGCGATCTCCTCGCAGACGCGATCCGGCTCGCGCGGCGCGAGCACGATCGCGCGCTCGTACGGCGGAAGCGTTCCGGTATAGCCGTCGATTGCGGTGATCGCCTCGCCCATGATCTCGTAGAAGACGCCGCGCCTGCCGCGCAGGCGCCCGATGACGTGCATCGCCGCCGCGTAGAGTACCTTGCGCGTGCCGACGCGATCGATGACCAGCTGCAGCGACTCCGGCTGATTCACGGTTGCCAACGCGCCCGCGCGACGCGAGAGCGCGTAGGCGATGCGCGACGGGCGCACGTGCTCGGCCGCAACGAGCTCTCCTTGCGCGATGGCGACCGCCGTCTCCGAGACCGTCAGGACGTCGCCGGCGCGCGCAATGCCGCGCACGGCCTGCGCGACGATGGCCGTCAAATCGTCGCCGGGCCGGACGAGCGCGGTTCGGACCGGAATCGCGACGATTCCGGCCGGAAGCTCGGGCCGCGTAACGGCGAGCGGTCGTATCACGAGTTGCGAAGCTCCTCGACGATCTCTTCCAATTGATATCTGCGGGAGCCCTTGAGCAGCACGAGGTCGTCGCGCCGCGCGTGCTCTCGCAGCCACACCGCCGCGTCGTGATTCGTCGCGTACCGTACGATGCGCTGCCGGGGCAAGCCGGCCGCTTCGGCGCCGTTTGCCAGCGCGCTCGCGAGCTCTCCTCCTGCCAACAGCCAATCGACGATGCCTGCGGCGTGGGCGCCGACGCGCTCGTGCAGCGCCACGGCCTCGTCGCCGAGCTCGGCCATTCCTCCGAGCACGGCAATGCGGCACGCCGCGGACTCGTCGGCCAAGGCATCGAGCGCGGCGATCGTCCCGGCGGCACTGGCGTTGTAGGCGTCGTACACGAGCTGCGGACCGCGGGCGAGCGCGATGCGTTCGAAACGCCCCGCGGGGAGGGTGAGGCTCGGTACTGCGGCCACGATCGCGTCGAGCGCGACGCCGAGCTCGAGGGCGCCGGCGATCGCTGCCGCCACGTTCGCGCGGTTGTGCGCGCCCGGAACTCGCACGTCGACTGCGCGCGTCGCGGGCTCGCTGCCCGCATCCGCGACCAGCAAGCGGTCGCGTCCGAGAACCGCGCAGAGCGCCCCAGCCGGACGTTCAGGCGCACTTTCGCCGGCGAAGAACCAGCGCGCCGGACCCGCTAGCGACGGAGCGCGCCGCCGGGACGCTTCGTCGGAGAGATTGAGCACGGCGTTCGCGCCGCCGGAAAAGAGTCCCCATTTCGTCTCTTCGAGCCGTTCGCGCGAACCCATGATCTCGAGATGAGCGTCGCCGACGTTGGTCAATAGGCCCACGTGTGGCCGGGCCATCGTTACCAGCGTCGCCACGTCGCCGTATTTGCGCGCGCCCATCTCGACGACGAGCACGTCGTGCGCCTCGTTCGACGCCTCGAGGAGCAGTTTCGCAACGCCGATCTCGTTGTTCTCGTTCGCCGGTGCTGCGAGCACGCGAGTTGGATAGCGATTTTCGAGCAGCTGCGCGAGCAGCACTTTCGTCGTCGTCTTCCCCGTGCTCCCCGTGATCGCGATGACGCGCCCAGAGAAGCGCTCGCGTGCTGCCGCTCCGAGCGCCATGTACGCGGCGAGCGTCTCTCCGACGAGCAGCGTCGTCACGCCGGGAACGCGCGCGCTCTCGCGATCGACGACGAGCGCCGCCGCCCCGCCTGCAACGGCTTGCGCCGTATACGCGTGCCCGTCGAAACGCTCACCGCGCAACGCGAGAAAGATATCTCCCGGATTCAACGCGCGCGTGTCGGTCGAGATGCGTACCTCCCGCGGCGCACGTTCCGCATCGAAGACGCGGGCTCCGGTCGCGCGCACGACGACGTCGAAGGAGAGCTTCACGGGGCTCGCTTCGCGAGCGCTTCGCGCGCAACTGCGACATCGTCGAAGGGTACGACGCGATCGCCGGCGATCTGATAAGCCTCGTGCCCTTTGCCCGCGACGAGCACGGTATCGCGGGGTTGCGCTTCGAGCACGGCACGCTCGATCGCAGCGCGCCGGTCCAGCTCCAGCACGTATGGATGCTCCCCGACGCCCGCAGCGATGTCGCGCGCAATCGCCGCCGGATCCTCGCTTCGCGGGTTGTCGCTCGTCACGTAGATGCGATCGGCGTAGCGCGCCGCAATCGCACCCATCTCCGGTCGCTTCCCACGATCGCGATCTCCGCCGCAACCGAAGACAACCGCTAGACGCCCGCGCGCGATCTCCCGCAGAGCGCAGAGCGCTTGCTCGAGAGCGTCCGGGGTGTGCGCGTAATCGACGACCACCTCGACGTCGCCTGCTCCGACGCGTTCCATCCGTCCCGGAACGCGCACGAGCGTTCGCAGCGCCGCAGCGCTCGTTACGTCATCGATGCCGAGCAACCGCGCCGCGGCGATTGCGGCAAGCGCGTTTGCGACGTTGAAGCGCGCCGGCAGCGCCAGCGAGATCTGCACGCCGTCGAGCATGAAGCTGCTGCCGTCGGCGCGCACCTCGACGTCGCGCGCAACCAGATCCGCCTCGCCGCGAAGCGAGTACGTGAGCAGCGGAACCGAGCCGCGCAGTTCGGAGGACCAACGCGCGCCGAAGGCGTCGTCGGCGTTGAGCGCTGCGGTGCGCGCCAGCGCGAAGAGGCGGCGCTTCGCCTGCGCGTACGCTTCCTGCGTTCCGTGAAAGTCGAGATGGTCGCGCGTCACGTTGGTGAGCACGCCGCACGCGAACCGCACGTCGTGCACGCGCTCGAGCGCGAGCGCGTGGCTGCTGACCTCCATGGCGATCGCACGCGCACCGGCATCCGCCATCTCGGCAAGCAGCGCGTGCAGCTCCTGCGGAAACGGGGTCGTATGCGCGAGCTTCCAAGAGCGCTCGGCGAACTCGGCGCCGATGGTTCCGATGACGCCGCACGGCATGCCCGCGGCGTTCGCGATCGCCGCGAGCATGCGCGTCGTCGTCGTCTTTCCGTTGGTTCCCGTAACCCCCACGACCGCGAGCTTCTGCGACGGATCGCCGTAGAACGCGGCCGCCATCGCCGAGAGCGCGCGGCGCGTGCTCTCGACGCGAACCGCTGCGGTCGGCGACGCGGCGAGCTCGCGCTCCACGACAACAGCGGCGGCGCCCGCGTCAATCGCTTGCGTAATGAAGTCGTGACCGTCGGCGTGCTCGCCGCGCAGCGCGACGAAGAGCGAGCCCGGACGGACGTCGCGTGAATCGGCGGCGATGGCATCGATGCGCGTCCGCGCATCGCCGGCCAGCGTCGCTCCCGGAAGGCGCTGCAGCAACGCCGCGAGTGCGACGCTCCTGCCGGGCGTGCTCACGGTCGCGCGAGCGTTGAAGGCGCCGGCGCGATCCCGTCGCGCAGCATGGCTGCGCGCGCGATCCGCACGAAGACCGGCGCCGCCACGACGCTGCCGTAATAGGAGCCCTCGGGGCGATCGATCTTCACGAAGATAACGTACCGCGGATGGTCGTACGGAATCATGCCCATGAACGAGGCCGAGTACGCTCCCGGCTCGTACGTGCCATTCTCGACGATCTGCGCGGTTCCGGTCTTGCCGGCGGTCGCGTAGCCGGGAATCTGCGCCGTCGGGTCACCCGTCCCGTGCAGCACCACTTGCCGCAAGAACGTCCGCAGCTCCGCTGCGACCTCCGGCGAAAAGACCCGCCGCACCACCTGCGGCTCGAACCGCCGCACCACCGTCCCCGACCCGTTCACGTACGCCCGCACCAAAAGCGGCCGCATCAGCTCCCCGCCGTTAGCGATCGCGCAGTAGTAGCGCGTCAGCGCCAGCGGCGTCACCGCCACGCCCTGCCCGAAGCTCATCGTCGCCAGCGACGGCGCGCTCCACTGTGCCGGCGGCGGAACGATGCCGGGGTTCTCACCCGCCAAGCCAACCCCGGTCGGCTCTCCGAAGCCCGCACGCCGTTCCATCGCGTAGAACGTACCTGCGCCGATGCGCATCCCCACCTCGGCTGCGCCGACGTTGTGCGAGTACTCTACGATCTGCTCGAGCGTCTCGCTTCCGCCCTGATTGGGCATGAAGCCGTCCTCGGCGTTGTGAATCGTCCAGCCACCTACCGTGATCTCGTCGTGGGCGGGAAAGTGCGACTGCAGCGTCACCTTGCCCGACGAGAGCGCCGCGGCAGCGGTCACGAGCTTGTACGTCGAGCCGGGCTCGTACGCGTCCATCACCGCGCGGTCTCGCTGATCGCGTGTGGGAAAGCGTTCCCAATGGTTGGGGTCGTAGTCCGGCACGTTGGCCATCGCCAGCACCTCGCCGGTCCACGGGTTCATGACGATCGCCGTCGCGTCGGTGGCGTGAAAGCGCCGCACTTGCTGCGCCAGCGCTTCCTGCGCGACGAACTGTAGATACGAGTCGAGCGTCAGCTCGACCGAGAGCCCATCCTTCGGCGGCTTCACGACGTCCTCGCGCGCCACAGGAATCGGCCGGCCCAAATCGTCCTCCTGCACGAGCACCTTGCCGAAGATGCCACGCAGAACGTCGTCGTACGAGTACTCGACGCCCGCGAGTCCGTTCTCGTCGGTGCCGACGTACCCGACGATCGTCGAAGCAAGCCGTCCGACCGTGTCGATGCGCCTCCCGGTGACCTCCTGCTCGATGCCGACGCCTGGAAGGTTGAGCGCCGCCACCCGTACCGCGGTTTCGTGCGGCACTTTACGCGCGATATAGACGAACTGCGCGCGCGGATCGTGCAGGAGTGCGAGCGTCTGCGCACCGAGCGGCCCGACGACGGCATCCAGGCGCGCGACGGTCTCCCCGACGTCTGTCACGTCGTGTGGATCGACGTAAATCGACTCCGACGGCAACGAGCGTACGAGCTCGCTCCCGTCGCGATCCAAAATCGAGCCGCGATGACCGGCGATCGTGATCAATCGCGTGCGCTGGTTGAGCGCATCCCGCGCGTAGACCGGGCCGCGCAGGACTTGCACGTCGTAGAGCCTCCAGACGAGATAGAGGCCGACGACGAAGCAAAAATAGAAGAAGAGCTTTGCACGCAGCGGTGCGACGCGGGAAAACGCTCTCTTGTGCATCGCGCGCCGCTTCTGCGCTTACCGCGAGAGAAATGCCAGCGGGTGGCTTTGCGAGGCCGGCGCAGGAAGGAGGCTGATGCGCACAAACTGCGTCGGCTGCACCATGCCCAGGCGTGCGGCGACGGAAGCGAGACGATCATCCGACGTCAACGATGCGATCTCGTCGTCGAGGCGGGCGTCCTGCATTTGCATGTCGGCGCGCTGTCCGTGCGCCCGGTCCACGGCGTACGAGAGCGCCGTGATGCTCGACGTCAGCCGCACGTACGTGAGGAGGATGGCCAAGGCCACCGCGACGCCGAACGTGATCCACGTCACCGCCGCGTACCGGCTGCGTTGATTTCTCACGATCCGGCGCTGCGTTGCCGAGCGCGCGGTGCGCGGGTTGCGAATGCGCGCCGGAGCTTCGAGTCGCAGTGCCGTCATAGCGCTTTACGCTCCCCGGCGCGCAGCTTCGCGCTGCGAGCGCGCGGATTCGCTGCGACCTCTTCTTGCGACGGCGTCACGGGCTTTTTCGTGAGCACCTCTATACGCTCGTCGGCGCGCAAGGCGCGTTTGACGATGCGATCTTCGAGCGAATGGAAGCTGATCGCGACGACGCGCCCCCCCACGCGAAGCGAATCGATCGCCGCGCTCACGCCTTCGTGCAGCGCATCGAGTTCCTCGTTGACGGCGATGCGCAGTGCTTGGAAGAATCGCGTCGCCGGATGGATGCGCTCGCGCCGGCCCGGCTTCTGCACGACGCCTGCGACGAAGCGCGCGAAGTCCGTTGTCGTCCTCGGCAGCGTTCCCTGGCGCCGGCGCGCGACGATCGCGCGCGCGACGCGTCGCGCGGCTCGTTCCTCACCGTAACTGAAGAAGATGTCGGCCAGCTCGCGCTCGCTCGCGTGCGCGAGCACGTCGTACGCACTTCGGCCGGCGTACTGATTCATCCGCATGTCGAGCGGAGCGTCCTTCACCATGGAAAAGCCGCGGTGCGCGTCGTCAAGCTGCATGGAAGAGACTCCCAAGTCGAAGAGCACGCCGTCCACCCGGGCGATGCCGTACTGAGCGAGTATGGATGCGAGGTTGCGAAAGTTCGCGCGCGCGAAATGGAACGCCGGATCGGCGATCGTTTGCGCGCACTCCCGTGCCTGCGGGTCCGCATCGAGCGCAACGAGCGTACCGCCGCGCAAGCGCTCGAGAATCGAGCGACTGTGACCGCCGCCGCCGAAGGTCGCATCCACGTACGTTCCCTCCGGCCGAATGTCGAGATAGGCGAGCACCGATGCGGTGAGCACGGGAACGTGACGCAACGGCTCGTCCACGCATCACGACAACCCCAGCTCGCCGAAGAGGTCAAGGCTCCCACCCTGCGGCTCCGCGTGCTCGCTAAAATGCTCTTTCGCCCAGATCTCGACGCGCGTCAGCGCGCCGACGGAGACGACCTCGCGATCGATCCCCGCGTACACGCGCAGCGAAGCTGGAATCAGGATTCTGCCCTGGGCGTCGCAGCCGACGTCCTCGCTGTGGGCGAAGATCGAGCGAACCATGCGGCGGAAGGCGTCGTCTTTGCGGGGCGCGGCCTCGAGCCGAGCGCAGAACTCCGCCCAAACGTTGCTCGGGTACAGGGCGAGGCAGGGGTCGGGACGGGCGATCGTCAGGACGAAGCCGGCACCGAGGCGCTCCCGAAACCGCGCGGGCACGACGAGCCGGCCCTTCTCATCGAGAGCGTGCTCCACCAAGCCCGACAGGCGCGGTGACTCCGGCAACGATCCTCCCTTTGCCTCCACGAGGCGCCACTTCCACCCACTATACGCAGGAGGGTCGCCGTCCGCAAGGCCGGGCGAGCGTGGGGCCGTACAAGGCGGCCTTCACGGGGAAAACGAAGGGACGATGCCGATGACGCGGCTCGCCTCGATTGCGTCTACCTTATGTCTGCTCTACGGCTGCGGCGGCGGGGGGTATATGCCGTACGCGCCCCACGCCCTGAGCTCGCTCGAGATCCACTCGCTCGTCGCACAAGCCTCTGCCGAGCATGCTCTTCCGCCTGGTTTGCTCACTGCCGTGCTGATGGCCGAGTCGGGTGGGGATCCGTCGGCGATCTCGGTCGCCGGCGCCGAGGGGCTGATGCAGCTCATGCCCGCGACGGCCTCGAGCTGCGGAATCGATCCCTTCGAGCCCGTCTCCAACGTCGCATGCGGCAGCGCGTATTTGAAATCGCTCTTGCGTCGCTACCACGGGAACGTCACCCTCGCGGTTGCCGCGTACAACGCCGGGCCCGGGGCGGTCGACGCGTATCATGGCGTTCCGCCGTACGCGGAGACGCGCGCGTACGTGGAGCGCGTTCTCTCGACCTACCGGAGTTACTAGCGAGCCCGAGGGGCTCGCGTTCCACATGGCGACGCTGACGTTGCGCCGGTTCTTGCCCTACGCGCATTCTCGCGCGCACGTCCTTCCCATTCTCGACGCGTACCTGTTGCGCGAGATGGTATGGCCGTTTCTCGGCGGATTTTTCGCGTTTTTCATCTTTTGGGCTCTCAACATCTTCATTCTCTCGGCCGATTACATCGTCAACGAGCACGCGCCGTTCTTTCTCGTGCTGCGTTTCGTCTTGCTGCGCGTTCCGCAGTCGATTCCAATGGCGTTCCCGTTTGCGGCGCTCGTTGCGTCGTTGCTCGCCGTCGGACGTTTAATGGGTGACAACGAGATCACCGCCATGCGTACGTCCGGCATCCACATCCTGCGCATCGCGGCAACGCCGCTCGCGTTCGGATTCGCCATGTTCTTGCTCGCGTACGGCATGAACGAGTGGATCGCGCCGGCGTCGGTCGATCTCTCGACGCGCACGTTCTACCAGATGGTCTACCATACGGACGCGCTCCCGTTCGAAACGCAGTTCTTCCGCAGGGACGCGGATAGCGGGAACACGTTCTTCGTGACGCAGGTCGCGCCGGACGGAAAGACGATGTACGGCGTGCAGATATTCAAGCCGGCGCGCGACGGGCCGTGGAACGAGACGCTGCAAGCCCGCAGCGCCGTCGTCAATGGGAGCACGCTCGTGCTCAAGGACGTCATCGACACGCGCTTTAACGCACAGGGGTACGTCGCCGGGCAGCAGCACGTGCGTTCGGTCGCGATCGGCCTTCCGCTGCAAGAGACGGCCGCGCAGTTCTTGAGCTCCGCCGGCACCGATCCGTGGACGATGAGCAGCAAACGCCTCGCGCTGCAAGTGCGTTCTTTGCAGGAGCAGGGCATCGGCGGCACGGCGCTCGGGACTTTGCAAATCACGCTTGCGAACAAACTCGCCTGGCCCTTCGCGTGCTTCATCGCCGTGCTCGTCTCGCTTCCGCTCGCGATTCGGTTCGGCCGGCGCGGCAGAATGCTCGGCATCGCCCTCTCGATCATCGCGTTCTTCTTCTACTTCGTCTTGACGTCTACCGCATCGGCATTCGGCCGGAACGGTGCGGTGAACCCGTACCTCGCCGCGTGGCTGCCGAACGTCGTCATGGGACTCGCGGGTGGGGCATTGCTCTGGCTCGAAGAACGTTAGCCGCCACGTGCGTGCACTGCGCAACCGTCCAGCACTCGCTGCAGCCGCATGCCTGTATGCGATCCTCAGCGGGAACCTTGCCGCCGCCGTAGCCGCGGCGCATAGTTCCACGCTCGAAGATCAGCGCGCAATCTCTCTGCTCAACGCGACGCCGTGCGCGGCCGATGCGAGGCGTATCGGGCGCGCCGAGGTCGCACAAGCGGAGCCGACAGTAACGCCGTCACCGACGCCTACCCCGGTCCAAGCGCCGTACTTGCCGCACTCGACCAACGGCACGCTCCAGTTCTTCCAAACGCCCCGGCCGAACGGATCGCCGCGCGCCTCACCGCCTCCGCTGCCCGGCGGCGCTACGCCGACCCCAGCTGCCGGACCAGTATTCCTCCAGCGGGGCGGGGTCACGCCGCCGCCGATCGCGCCTGCCGGGCAGGGCCGCCCGGGACCAACGCCGGAGCCGACGGGCGTCCCAACGCTCGCGCCCGGATACGTGGCCATCATCGCCGACCGCGTCACGGGGAACACGCGGCCCGGCCAGCCCGGTGACGCCGTAGGCAACGTGCACATCTACTACGGGCAGGACGAAATCGTCGGCCAGCGCGCGCACTACGACGGCGACCGCACGGTCACGATCACGGGACATCCGTTCATCATCGACCAGACGCACGATTCGATCTTGAATGCGGACCAGATATCCTTCGACACGATCAACCAAACCGCGCGGCTCGTGCACGGCAACGGCGAGAGCTCCCAGGGCGTCGAGCGGGGGCTCGTCCACTACCGTGCCCGGGATCTGCACACCGACGCCAACGGCGTCGGGCACGGGCAGCGCCCCTTCGTCACGACTTGCGAGAACGCGCGCAGCGGCTATCACATCACCGGCCGCACGATGGACGTGATTCCCGGCGACCGCATCGTGATCTACAGCGCGATCTTGTGGCTCGGAGCCGCCGCGGTCTTCTTCCTGCCCAAAGTCGTCATTCCGCTGCGCCAAGTCGAAGATCAGCGCGTGCGCCCACAGTACTTTCCCAACGTCGGATACGACGCGTACGAAGGGTATTGGGTTCAGACGAAAATCGGCTTCGGTCGCGACAGCTACTATTACGGATACTACGAGGTGAACTACTACACGAAGGTCGGGCTCGGGCTCGGATACGTCGCGTTCTTTGCGCGGCGTAACGGCCGCCGCACCGGCAGCGTGCACATTTATCGCATTCACGATCGGCGCGTCAACCAGACGCAGTTGAACGTCCAGGCGCAGGAGACGGAGAACTATTCGCGGACGCTGCACTCGAATCTCAGCTATTCGTACCAGTCGAACTACGGGCCATTGACGAACCTTCCGGCCAATACCGCCCTGACGTTCAACTTCGCCCATCAAACGCAGAAAGATTCGCAGAACTATACGTTCACGCACACGGCGGTCGGCACGCAGTCCCAGTCCAACGACGTGAGCTTCGCGGACACAATCCAATTCTCGCCGACGTTGAGCGAGGCGCTCAACTTCAGCTTGACCAACAGCTCGTCGAACTACGGCGGCTTCTCTTCCTCGAACGCCTCCGCCACGCTCGATTCGGTGCTGCACTGGAGTACGAAGGGCGCGGACTATCAACTCACCTGGGACCGGTCGTACTCACGCATTCCCTACGGCGACAACGAGATTCCGCAGCTCCAGATACGGCCGTACGCGTTCTTCCCGCACTTCATCTTTCCGGTCTCGGCGCAGTTCACGATCGGCCAGTACAGCGAGCCGTCGAACGCATTTCACTCTCAGCGCGCCGACCTGGCGTTCGTTCTCGGGCCGGCGATCTACCGGGTCTTCGGCAGCGATTTCCAGGCGACGCTCGACGTCAATCAGTACGCCTATGGCACGGGCGACCTGAAGGCGTCGATCACGCAGCTGATGTCGCTCACGACCCCGATCTCGAATCACGTCGTCAACATGATTACCTACAATGAGTCGAACTACAATGGGCCACCCGCCGTGCCTTTTCAATACCTCGATCAGCTGCCGACGATGAACACGAAGGGCGCGCAGGATCTGCTGCGGTTCTTCAACGGCTCTGTTTACAATCTCTCACTCGGCTTCTCGACCCTCTTCGACGCGAGGGCGCAGCCGGTGAGCTACCAGTTCCAACTCAGCCCGACCTCGAGCTCCGTGCTCTTGCTGGGCGGCGCGTTCATTCCCGGACCCGGGCTGGGCTTCCAGCAGACCAACGTGCAGTTTTCGACCCCGTTCGGCCGCGACACGCAGCTCGAGTTCGCGGGCAACGTGAACTGGGATTTCCATCGGCGCATCAGCGACAAGATCGTCTACCTCACCAAGACCATCGGGCAATGCTATCAGCTCCAGGTGCTCTACAACCAGGATTCCAAGCTCGTGAACGTCTCGTTGAACCTGCTCGCATTTCCGTCACACGCGGCGGGCTTCGGGCTCGGCCAGGGCGGCGCGATCATCCCGAGCAACTTCAACTTCTAACAGGTTGCGGAGCGATGAGGGAGCAACGCCGTAGCGTTTTGACCGAAGAACGGCGCGGTTTTCGGCGGAACACGCGGATTCGAGACGGCGCCGGGGATTTTTCCGCAGCCTGCTAAGGGGTATTCTGAAACTCGCAAGTTTGGATCACCGCGCTCGGAGACGGTGCGGTCTGCGCGAGCGCGTTGGCAGTGATGTCGAACGCCGTCGTGGTGACGAGGTTCGGCGACGAGAAGGACGTGTCGGTACCGCCGCCCACGCCGAGCGAATCGACCGGAGCGTAGTTCGTGTTGCCGCCACCGCCGAAAGCTCCGCCTGTCGTTCCCGGCGAGGTCACGAAGCAATTGAACTTCCAGGTGGTGGAAACGACGGGCGTCGGCGTTACCGACGGTACCGGGCTCGGCGTAGCTCCGACGGGCGTCGGCGTCGGACTCGGGGACGGCGAGGTGACGAGGCTGCTGAAGATCGCCCGCAGGAATCGCAGTTGGAACTGCGTGTTCAGCCCGTTGGAGTTACTCGTCAGTTGCAGGTCCTGCCCTGGAACGGTCAGCGGATAGACGGTCGGCGGCAGCGACGTACCGTTGGAAACGAACTGTACCGGAACGGCTTCGACGGCGCCCGACGTGTTGCCAGAGACGACGATCGCATCGCTGAACGCTGCATAGTTCGACTGGGCCCCGCCGTTCGGCAGCGGCGTGATGCCGTTGCCCGTGGTATTGAAAACGACGATGTAATCGTACGTGCTGAAAGCGAATGGGGCGGCGACCGTGAATCTCACCGACATGAAACCGCTCGAGAGCCCGCCGTTTTGTGCGTACTTTGGAAACGTCACCTGACGGCCGCAGCCCACTATCATGAGCGCCACCACCAAGACCGCTAGGCCGACTCTGCGTATCATGCTCTCCTCGCTGAGGGTTCGCGAACCGATCGTCGCGATCGCTGCCGCATTGCTGCTCAGCGCCGGTTTTCCCAAACTGGGCGCTGCGTGGCTCGTTCCCGTTGGGACCGCGGCGCTGTTCTGGGCGCTCTCCGCGACCTCCTGGAAACGTGCGTTCTTCCTCGGTTGGCTTGCCGGGACCGTCTTTTTTTGCATCAACTACGCGTGGTGGACCTACACGATCGGGCACGACGTGGGCCCGTTCTGGGCCGGCGCCGCGGTCTTCGTCTGCGCCGCGTACGACGCGCTCGCCTGGGGAGCAAGCGCCGCGCTCTACGCGGTCGCCCAGAAGCGCGCGGCAGCCTACCTGGCCCCGCTCGCGGGTGCGGCGGCGTTCGCCGCGCTGGAGTTCGTGCGATCGATCGGGCCCGTCGGCATTCCGTTCGCGCAGCTCGGGTACACGCAAGCCGATACGCCGCTGCGGATCTTCGCGGCGTACGGCGGCACGTACTTCGTGACGTTCGTCCTGTGCGCGATCGGCGCGTACGCGGCGTACGCCATGCGCCGCCGGACGGCGCGCCCGCTCCTCATCGCGGCGGCGGCAATCGCGCTCGCATGGACGGGATGTTGGCTTGCGTGGCCGGCGCGCCGCGCCGTACCGCCGACGATTCCGGTCGCGGCGATTCAGGGCAACATCGTGCAGACGCTGAAGTGGCAGCCCGGCTCCCTCGCGCTAGCCGTGCATCGCTACAGCGCGATGACGCGCAGCATTGCGTGGTTGCATCCCAGGCTGGTCGTCTGGCCGGAGACCGTCATCGCGATTCGCGGTACCGGCTTGAATGCCGATCCGGCGCTCGAAAGCAGGTTCGCGTCGCTTGCGAAACGGCTCGGGACGACGCTCGTCGTCGGATCGATCGACCAGCATGAGGGCGACTACTACAACGCACTCTTTTTCTATACGGGCGGAACGCGCACCGCCATCTACGACAAGCGCCAGCTCGTGCCGTTCGCCGAAGATTTTCCCGCGTCGAGGTTTCTCTCGTGGCTGCCGTACGTCGGAACCCTGAACGGCGGATTCGCAGCCGGAAACGTCGATGGCGTCTACGCGACGAGGACGGGATTGCTCGCCGCGCCGCTCATCTGCTGGGAGTCCGCTTTTGCGGATCGCGTGTACGCTCAGGTTGCGAACGGAGCGCAATTTCTCATCGTCAGCACGGACGACGCATGGTTCGGCCGGACGTCCGGCCCGTACCAGCACGCACAGATATCGCAGCTGCGCGCGGTCGAAAACGGCATGTGGGTCGTGCGCGCCGCTGCTACCGGCGTCAGCGGCATCATCGCTCCCGACGGCCGGTGGACGCAGCGCGCACCTATGGACGTGCAAACGGCGGTGACGGGCAAGATCGGCCCTCCGTCGGGATCGCTCTTCGCGCGCATCGGCCCGGCACCGGTGATCGGCGCATTCGCGTTGCTCTATCTCGTGCTCGTCACGCGCAAGCGCAGACCGTCCGAGCCCACCGCGTGACGCGCAAGAAGCGACTGCGCTGGGCACTGATCGCGGCAGGCTGCGCGTTCCTTGCCTACGTGATCGTCGAGATCGTTCTCGCCGGCCGCGGCCCCTCGCCCACTCCCCCGGCAAACGCTCCCATCGTCCTGCGCGGCGGTGAGGTTCGCGGCGGCAGCCATACCGTTGCAACGCACTCCTGGAGCCTCTCCTACGACCGCGGTGAGTTTTCGTCTGACGGCATCACGGGTACGCTCGACGGCGTGCACGACGGAATCGTGTACCGCAAAGGGAAGCCCTATATCGCGATCGACGCGCGGCACGTCGCACTCAACACGCAGACTCTCGACTTCACCGCGATCGGCCGCGTGCACATCCGCATGCTCGAGGACCCGTACCGCCGCTCGTTCGACACGGACTACGTCACCTGGACGAACGACGCGAAGCTTCTGTCGATGGAGCATCCGAGCTTCTTGCACGTCGGCGGCCAGACGCTGCGCATCCGAACCATCACGATCGACTTCGGGAAGAACGAAGTGCACCTCGGAGCGCTCGACGGCTCCGTCGGCATTCCTAGGCGCTGACTCGTCGCGCCGGCGCTACTTTTTCGGCTCGCGGCTGGCGTCTTCGGCGATGCGCCTCTTCGCCTCGGCGATCAGTTTTTTCACCTTCTGCCCGCCCTTGTGCCCGATTTCTTCGTAAAAGTCTGCGCCATATTTTTCCTTGACGATCTTGCCGCCTTTTTGGCCGATCGACTCGTAGAACTCTACGCCATGACGATCGCGCGTCGCCTTCCCGCCTTTGCGCCCGATCTCTTCGTAGAAACCGGACCCATACCGGTCGCGCACGGTGTCGCCGCCCTTTTTCCCGGCTTCGCGAACCGACATCTCTCGGTCCGCGTTGCCGGTAGGTCTCTTCGACGCCATGACCGTTTCTTTAGCCGTGCAGCCTTGCGTTACGCGGTCTTGCGCTTCGGCTTCTGACCGCCTTTTTGTCCGATGACTTCGTAAAACGACGGGCCGTACTTGCTCTTTGTGGCCTCGCCGCCTTTGCGGCCGATCTCTTCGTAGAACTCGGTGCCGTACTTCGCCTTGACACGCTCGCCACCGCGGCGACCGGCTTCGCGGACACTCATGCCGCCGACGTGAATTTCGTTTTGCATCTGGACTACTTCACCTCGAAAGAAAGGGGGTACTCAGCCTCGTTTACCCATACGAGCGCTCGCTAAACCAAGGTAAGGGGCTTCGATTCATCCTACGCGTGCAGTCTGGAGAAAAGCTGAGGCTCGGGGACTCGCATGGTGCCCTGAATTGGGCGCTCTTAGCCCGCCGCGCTCAGAAGTTTCTCAAAGACGTCCGTCACGCGGCGGTGCAGCAGTGCGAGATCTCCGTCGTTCTCGATCACTGCGTCGGCGCGCCGCATCGCCTCCTCGGGCGCGATCTGCGCCGCCATCCTGGCACGTACGTGCGTTTCGTCCATATGATCGCGGGCCGCGATGCGTGCTATCCGTTGTTCCTCCGGTGCGACGACGACCACGGCCTTATCGACGTCGCGCGCGTAGTCCGTTTCGAAGAGCAGGGGAACGACCTCGAGGATCATCTGCCCGGGTTGCGCGAAGCGCGCGCGCTCGCGTGCGAGGCGCCGTACGTGCGGATGGACGATCGCATTCAATCGCGCGCGCGCGTCGGCATCGCTGAAAACGATCTCGGCGAGCGCCGCGCGGTCGAGCGCATCGTTTCGGATGACGCTCGGCCAGACGCGTGCAATCTGCATGAGACCGTCGCTATATGGAGCGACGGCCTCACGCGCGAGAGCGTCCGTGTCGATGATGAATGCGCCGAGCTCTTCGAAGATTCGAGCTACCTCGCTCTTGCCGCTGCCGATGCCGCCCGTCAAGCCTACACGCACGCTGGAAGGTTCCCTAGGAGCCTGTCGGGTTAGGCTTGCGCCGCGCCCTCGTCCTTCGCCACGAGCGCCTCGATCTGTTCCTCGGGCACGTCGGCAATGTGCTGAATCGACGCGGTGATGCGCCGCGTGGCGTGATTGAGCGTCAACAGCGTCACGTCGGCCTCTTGCCCGGCGGCGTACTGCGCGCCGGTATCGAACTCGCCGCTCGGCACCATTGCGAGGATGCCGGGCACGAGTTCCACGAGCAGGTAGTTCGGGGTGACCTTGACGACTTGCGCCGTCAGGCGATTCGTCTCGTAGAGCTTGTCAGCATGCTCGTCCCATGGATCGGGTAGCGTATGTTTGAGCGAGAGGCTAACTTTCTTGGCCTCGGGGTCGAACTTCATGATCTCGACTTGCACGACGTCGCCGATCTTCACGACCTCCGACGGGTGCTTGATGCGCGCGTACGAGAGCTCGCTGTTGTGAATCAACCCGTCGACGCCGCCGAGATCGACGAACGCGCCGAAATCGGCAAGCCGTACGACGACGCCTTCGCGGATCTGACCGACTTCGAGGGTTCCGAGCAGCTCTTGCTTCTTGGCTTGCAGCTCCTCTTCGAGCACCTGCCGTTGCGAGAGCACGACCCGATGGCGCTTGTGATCGAGATCGATCACCTTGAGGCGAAGACGCTGTCCGAGCAGCTCGTCGAGATCGCCGACCGGCTGGCGCCGAATCTGCGAGGCCGGAACGAAGCCGCGCATGCCGAGGTCGACGAGGACGCCGCCCTTCACGACGTGTGTGACGGTCGCTTCGATCACTTGGTCGCGCTCGTGCGCTTCGATGACTTGTTCCCAGGTCTTGAGCGCGCGCGCGCGCCGTTCTGAGAGGAAGAGGGTCCCGTCGAGCTCGTCGATCCGGTGGACCATGACCTCGAGCGTATCCCCGACGCGAAGCGTCTTCGCATCGACGGCGAGCGAGAGCTCCTTGAAAGGAAGCACGCCCTCGGATTTGCCGCCGACGTCGACCAGGAGTTCGTCTTTGTCTTTCTGGACGATGGTGCCGGTGAGCACCTGACCTTCGTCGAGTACCTTCAGCGACTCTTCGTAGAGGCGCTGCTCCAGTGCGAGTTGATCCTCCTCGGCCGGCGCGGGAGCAATTTGCGTAGTTGTGATGGTGTCTGCCTACCTTATGAAAGGCGAAGCACTTTCACGCTTCACCTGGCGCTACGCTTCGCATCCGGCATTTTCGCGCCGGAAGCTTCGCTTTCGCGCCCCGTGCGGACGTTGCCGCGCGGATCCCCTTTCTTTCTTCACTAATTTTATATTCAATGCTGGCAACCCCGGCACCACCACGTTCCACGCTGGCCAAGCACCGTCCGTACGATCGACTTGCCGCAACGCGGACACGGCGCTCCGTGCCGCCCGTAAACCGAGAGAACGTCCTGAAAACTGCCCCGCGCTCCCGCTGCGTCCACGTAGTCGTCGATGCTGGATCCGCGCAGCGCGATGGCCCGCGAGAGAACGCCGACGACGGCGTCGTGCAGCCGGCTCGCAGCCGCCCTGGTCAACGATTTCGAAGGGCGACTCGGACGAATCCCCGCTTCCCATAACGCTTCGCAGGCGTAGATGTTTCCGATGCCGGCGATGCGGTGCTGATCGAGCAGGAGGACCTTGACCGGTATTTTCCGCCCCGCCAGCATACCGGTAAAGGCCTCAGGTGTAAAGCCCGAACCCAGGGGCTCGACGCCGAGCGCGTGGTCCCAGACCCGGTCCCGTTCGACAAGCGTCATCCTCCCGAACGTGCGCACGTCGGCGAAGGTGAGGAGCCGATCGCCCGAGAGTCGCAGCACGACGTGCGATCCCGGCACCGCACGCCCGCCCGGAGATCCGGCGAGAAGCCGCCCCGTCATTCGCAAGCCCACAACCAGCCGCCGTCCGGATTGCAACTCGAGCAGGACGTACTTCCCTCGCCGCCCCGCGCGTTCGATTCGCTCGCCGCGCAGAGCCGATGCAAAGTCGACCCCCGGAGGTGCGACCGCGTTCTTGCGCGAGCGTACCTCGACCGAAAGGATCGTCGCCCCGGCGATCGCGCGGTCGAGCCCGCGAGCGATCGTCTCTGCTTCAGGGAGCTCGGGCAAAGCACAGTCGAACGCCGCGAGCGATGCCATCGCGCGCGGCTTCGCCCGCCGCAAGCTCGATGACATAGCGGGCGTTGGCAGACTCCAGCGGAATCGCGGCGTCGGGAGTCCCCGGCGCAACCGGCCGGACATCCGAGAAGATCTCGCGCACCGTGCCGTCCGTCGCGACGAAGATCATGTCGAGCGGTATCAGCGTATCCTTCATCCAGAACGACACGGGCCCGTCAGAATCGAAAACGAAGAGCATGCCGGTGTGCGCCGCGAGACGCGTACGGCTCATCAGGCCACGCTCGCGCTGCGCGGGCGTGTTTGCAGTTTCGAGCGTGAGATCGGCACGCGGCGCGACGACGCGTATCGAAGGCAGCGTCGGATTCGGCGACGCAAGTGCAAGCGCTGCGGCGATCGCGATCGCGCTAAACACCGGTCAATACCTTGACGTCGTACCAGTTGGGACCCGCTTTGAGCGTCGTCTCGAGAGGAACGCTCAACGCCATCGCGCCCTCCATGAGATCTCGAACGAGGTGCGCCGCTTCGTGCAGATGCGCTTCCCGCACGTCGAAGATGAGCTCGTCGTGTATTTGCAGCAGCATCGTCGCATCGAGTCCCGCGTCGCGCAGTCCGCGGTCCACGCGCACCATCGCGAGCTTCATGAGGTCGGCCGCGCTCCCTTGTAACGGTGCGTTCGTCGCCTCGCGTTCCGCAGCGCTGCGAATCGCGAAGTTCGACGAAGCGAGCCCCGGCATATACCGCCGGCGGCCGAGAATCGTGCTCACATAGCCGTCACGACGCCCCTGCTCCAGGCTCTTTTCGATGAACGCTCGCACCGACGGAAACCGCGCAAAATAGGCGGCCGTGATCTCCTTGGCCTGCGCGCGCGGAATTTCGAGACGCTGCGCGAGACCGAACTCGGACATTCCGTACAGCAGACCGAAGTTGACGCTCTTGGCCATGCGCCGTTGATTTGGATCGACGCGCTCTCCTTCGGGTATCGCAAAGAGGCGGCGGGCGGTGAAGTCGTGGATGTCCTGTCCTTCCTCGAAGGCGCGACGCATCGCTTCATCGCCGGAGAGATGCGCCATCAACCGAAGCTCGATCTGACTGTAATCCGCTGCGAGCAAGACGTAGCCGCTAGACTTCGCCACGAACGCGCGGCGAATGCGCCGTCCGAGCTCGCCTCGAACGGGAACGTTCTGGAGGTTCGGGCTCGTCGACGACAGGCGCCCCGTTGCGGTCGCCGTTTGATTGAAAACGGTGTGCAGCCGGCCGTCGCGAGGATCGATCAACTGGGGGATGACGTCGATGTACGTGTTCTTGAGCTTCGTGACCTCGCGCCAGTCGAGCACGAGCGCGCAGATGGGATATTCGCGCGCCAGCGTAAACAACACGTCGACGCCCGTCGCCCACCCCGTCTTGATCTTCTTGCCGCCCGGTATTTGCAGCTTTCCGAACAGGATCGCGCCGAGCTGCTGCGGCGACCCGATGTTGAACGTTTCGCCCGCGAAATCGTAGATGCGGCGCTGAAGCTGCTCGACCGCACGATCGATCTCCGTGCCGATGCGCTGCAACTCGCTCGGCTCGACGGCGACCCCCGCGCGCTCCATCCCGGCAAGGATGGGGGCGAGCGGCACTTCGACCTCGTCGTACAGACGAAGCTGGCCGCGCTGTGCGAGCGCCGTGCGAATCGGATCGACGAGCTGCAGCGTCGCGTCGGCATGGGCTGCGGCCTCCGCGGCGACGCTCGCAGAGAGCACCTCGGCGACCGCATCGCCGACCGACGAAAACGCGCGCCCTGGGTTGAGCAGATGCGCGCCGAGCATCGTGTCGTCGTCGAATTGCACCTCGATGCCGTGCGCGTGCAACGCGTGACCGGCGCGTTTTGCGTCGTGGACGACGCGCCGCCCAGCACCGGCGAGCAACGTAGAAAACGCCGCGCGCACGCGCGCGTGCACGAGCGCGTCGAGCGCGAATGCAATGCCTTCACCCGCCCGCACGCTGGCACCGACCGCTCCGTCGTGAAACGCGATCGCGGCGCGCGCCCCGCCGCCCATGCGCTCGAGCTCTTCGGCCAGACGTGCGAACTCCGGCGGATCGACCGAGGCGACGTAGCTGCGGTACGAGCCGGCGATCTGCTCGGCTCCCGGCGCGAGCGGCAGATCCTCGGGAGGCTTCATGCGCGCGAGAAGCGTCTTGAACTCGAGCTCCGCGAAGAGCGGATAGAGCGTCGCATCGGAGGGCTTCTCGTAGCGGCTGCGCGTCCAATCGAGATCGATCGGCAACTCGCGATCGGCAACGGAGACGTCCCGGCAGAGCTGCGCTTGCCCTGCGTACTCCGCGACGAGACGCTCGAGCTTGGGGGATCCCGCGAGCGACGGATTCGCGACGAGCGCGTCGAGCGATCCGGCGGACTGTAACAGCTTCGAGGCGGTCTTCTCGCCGACCCCGGGGATCCCGGGAAGGTTATCGGAGGGATCGCCTTTGAGCCCCCGATAATCGGGCAGCTGCGCCGGAGCGAGACCGAAGCGCTCGTGCACGGCGGCAACGTCGTAGCGTGCGAGATCGGTGATGCCGCGCCGCGTCGCGAGAACGGTCGTCTTGTCGTCGACGAGCTGCAACAAGTCCAAGTCGCCCGTAAGGATCAGGCTGCGCGCGCCGTGCGCCTCCGCCTGCGCGGCGAGGGTCGCGATCACGTCGTCGGCCTCCTGCCCTTCAATCTCGGCGATGGGAACGCCGTACGCATTGAGTACGCGTCGCACGAGCGCGAACTGCCCGCGCAGATCCTCGGGCATGGCTTGGCGCTGTGCCTTGTAGTCCGCGTAGAGCGCAACGCGATGCGCGGGCATGCCTTTGTCGAACGCTGCGATCACGTGCGTCGGTTTCTCTTCGGCGACGACCTTGTTCAGCATCATCGTGAAGCCGTAGACGGCGTTGATCGGCATTCCTTTGGCGGTCGAGAGCGGCGGAAGCGCGAAAAACGCTCGATATACCAACCCGTACGTGTCGATCAGCATCACCGTGTCGCGTTCGTGTGCCATGCGGTCCGCCGTCAGCGGATGTCGATCGTCGACGACGCCGCGATGACGCGCCCGTCGTCGGTGATGGCAAGAACGGAAAGCGTGTAACGACCGGCCATCGACGGGAGCTGCACGCGAGCGAGGCCTCCGACGCTGTGCTCGACGCTCCACGAGACCGGCCGCGTGTCCGCCTGCGCGAGCATCAAATCCGGCGGCGGCTCCGTGTGGCGCACGAACTCCAGTACGAGCGGATGCGTGCCGGTCGAATCGACCCACGGATGCCACGTCGTACTCTGCGGCGCGCTCGTCTGCGTGGTGCTCACGTCGAACGCGAGCGCGTCCGGCGCGGAGGTAAAGAGCGCGCTTCCAGTGGGGTCGCCGCTGCTCACGCGAACCACGACCGTTCCGGCAAACGGGCGCACGCCCAGCAACGACACGGCGACTTCGGAGCCAGGCTGCGGTGCCGGATCGATGTTCAGTGCGGCGGTGCCCGCTCTGCCTTGCCCGTCGACGTCGAGCGGCGACGCGCTCGATTCGATCGCGCCATCGCGAACGAACGACACGGAGACCTGCAGCGCGCCGGCTGCGTCGACTGCGTGCAGCACCGCCGACGCCCGTCCGTCGCGAACGTTTGCAACCACGGCCTGCACGCCGAACGCGCCATCCAGCGAGAACAGCGCATCCCCTCGCGCGCCCGGCGCGACGGCCTCCACGCGAACGGCCGTGCCGGGCGTGTAGCGGTCACGGTCGAGCGTAAGCGAAACGTCGGCGCTGTCGCTCTGCGCCGCGCCGAGCACCGCCTGAGCGTCGACTTCGACTTGCGTCGCATCTTCGGCTCGCGCGCCGCCGCGGTCGAGCGTCGCTGTGACGAGGTTCGTGCCGAGGTCCGCCGACGTGAATGCGCCGCTCGCTCGCCCCGCGGCATCGAGAGACAACGTCTGCTCCTGCACCGACCCGCCATGCGCGAGCGTAACGACGACGCGGCCTCCGCCGGCCGGTCTGCCGCTGCGTACATCCGTCGCGTACACATCAAAGCCGATCGGCGTGCCGAGCGTCTCTTGGTCACGATCGAGCTGGAGGCGCAAAGCGGTCGGTGCCGTCGCAACGATGATGCGCGTATCGGCGGTCGCGCCCCCCGATTCAACGCGCACGCCATAGGTCGACCCGAGGGCATCCGTGGGATGCGCGATTCGAATCTCGGCGCGGCCGGAACCGTCGGTCGTTATTCGCTCGTCCAACCACGCCGTCGTTCCCCATGGCGTCGAGCGCGATGCGTAGTCGACGTAGACGTGCGGAGAGCGAATGACGGTAACGTGAACGGGCGTGTCGGGCCGTGACGAGTGAATGACGACCGGGACGTCGGCCGACGGGTTGCATTCGTCGCCGCACGCGGACGCGACGTCGAGGATCAGGCCGCCTGCATCGGCATCGACGTGCACGCTCGCGCCTCCGACTCCGCCCGCCGCCTGCGCGAGAATCGCATCGTCTCCGGCCGCGGCGTTCGCGGGGACGTCGAGATCGGCCGTAAACGCTCCCGCCCGGTCGACCGCAACTCGCTGCTCTGCGAGCAGCCTCGCACCATCGCGCAGCGAAATCGTCACGTCTCCGGTCGCGGGAACCAGTACGCTGCCGCGCCGCACGCGCGCGAATCCGACGACGCGCACGCTACCGCCGGCATGCACGACGGCCGATGCGGTGCGCACGCCGATCACGCTCGAGGGAAGCGGCGCCTGCGGCAAGAGACTCAAGAACGCGAAGCTCGCACCCCACTGTGCCAGCGCGAAGATCGGGCGATTGGAGGAGCGCCAGGCAATGGTACCGTCGCGGTCGGTGTAGCGCGTGACGAAGCGATCGCCGACGAGAAGCTGCACGCGCATTCTCGCGAGCGCGGCACCGGACCCGAGATCCGTGCCGTACAGGAAAAGCTGCTCCGGCGTCTGTTTTGCGATCAAGCCGATGCGTGAGCGATTGATCCATACTTGTTCGCCGACCGCGCCGCGTCGCGCTTCGATGACGAAGAACCCTTCGCGCGTACCGAGCGGGACGTCAACCGCATTCGGTTGAAACTGATATCCCCCCGGCGGCGTGAATCGAAAGCGCATCAGTGGGCGCAAGCGCCGCGTATCGATTGCACGCGGGCGCGCGTTCGATCCAGCCGTGAGCACGTCCGCCGGATCGACGCGATAGACGGAGAAATCTACGGGCGCGCTCGAATACGTGTCGAGGCGCACGGTCGTCGCTTTCCACGAAGCGTTTGAGTCCGCAGCGAACAGGGCAAAGTAAGCGTCGAGCTTATGCAAATCGACGATGGGTCTGGCCGCGGAAGCGGGAGCGACGAAGAGCGACGCAAGCAGCACCGCGGCAAGGGTTCGAGCAGCCGGCATCAATGGTTTGCCCTTCGACGGCGGGGCGATTACGGGCCTGCGGGGCAGGGCCGCGAGGCGGCTGCGCGTAACGTTCGCCCAGTGGATGAACATGGCGCCGAAGGTTCGACGTCGACGCGTTGCCGCTTTTGCGGTTCCGACGACGGTGACGAGTTCGCCAAAGAGATGCGCGAGAAAGCGCACATCCAAGTCGTCGTTGCTTGCGGATCTTGCGGGCACGCTTTCACGGCTCTTTCACGCAATTGAGGAGCCGCTGAGGTTCCTTAGACTAGCACTTTTAATGCTGCTCGGTGCAGCGCCGCTTCTCGCTGCCACGAGCCCCAGCGCACATCGCACGCCCGCGCCGCGTCCGTCCGCGCACGCACCCGTTCCACACGTCCCGATGGTTCACGAGCCGCTCGTTCGACTTCATACGGAGTTCGTCGTCGAGGTCAACCGCAAGGGACAGGTCGTGCGCGTGAAGAGCGCCCGCGGATGTCCAAACCCGACCTTCAACGCGCAGACGTACGGAAACGTCTTACAAATGTGGATCCGTCACCCGAACGGAACGGCCGACGCCGGCCTTTATCGCGTCACGTATGATTACGATCCGCGCGCCCGCCGCGTCACCCGCCGCGTCGCGCTGATTCGGCGAGGCGGCACTTGGGCAAACGCGCAGGGTGCGGCGAACGACATGCTCGACACGGCGCGTCGTGAAGCCGAATCTGCGTCGGGCAGAAACCTCCCCCCGCTGCAGAACATCATCGGCAGTACGCCGACGCCGCACCCCCACTAAAAGCCGCGTTGCGCTACGTGAGCTTCGCCTCTCCCGACGCCGGCGTGCGCCCGGGAGTGATCGACGGCGACTCCGTTCGTGCGATCGCATCCGCGACGATGCGCGAGTTCATCGCGCTTCCTCCGGCGCAGCGCGCTACACGCATAACCGACGAGCGCGTCGCGCTGGCACACGTGCATCTGGATGCGCCGGTGAGACCCGCGCGTAACGTCTTCTGCGTCGGCCGCAACTATCTCGAGCACCTCAAGGAAGGAGCGCTGGTCTTCGGCCGCGAGGCGAAGCTGCCCGAGGTTCCGACGTTCTTCACGAAGGCTACGACGGCGATCGCCGCCCCGGATGCGACGCTGCACTTCGAGGCGTCAGTTTCGAATGAGTACGATTACGAGGCCGAGCTGGCAGTCGTCGTCGGGAAGCGCTGCAAAGACGTCGCAGAGACGGCGTGGCGCGAAGTCGTGTTCGGATACACGTGCCTGAACGACGTCACAGCGCGCGATCTCCAGCGCGCGCACGGCCAGTGGTTCAAAGGCAAAAGCCTCGATGACGCGTGCCCGCTCGGACCTTGGATCGTCTCCTCCGACGAGATCGCGGATCCCCAGCGGCTGGAGATCGCATTTCGGCGCAACGGCATCGAGAAACAGCACAGCAATACGGGACGCATGCTCTTCCCCATCGCGCGCCTGATCGCCGAGCTGAGCCGCGGCATGACGCTCGAGCCCGGCGACGTGATCGCGACGGGAACGCCCGAGGGCGTCGGCTTTGCGCGGCAGCCGCCGGAGTTCTTGCACGACGGCGACGAGATGATCGTCGAGATCGAAGGAATCGGAAGCCTGCGCAACCATATCCACATCTCATGATCGTCGCCGTTCCACGCGAAGCCGCTCCTCGCGAGCGACGGGTAGCGCTCGTGCCCGAGAGCGTCGCTCGCTTCGTCAAACTCGGCACCACGGTGCACGTCCAAAAGGATGCGGGAACGCGTGCGTCGTTCCCGGACGAGCTCTACGAAAGAGCCGGCGCGACGATCGTCGAGGACGCGACGACGCTAGCGCGTGACGCCGACCTTCTCACCTGCGTCGCTCGGCCCAGCGACGAGCTGCTCGCGCTGCTGCGCAAGGGTACGACGATCGTCGGCTTCTTCAACCCGCTCGGCGACCCGGCGTACCTGCAGCGACTCGCGGGGCGCGGTTTGACGGTGCTGGCCGTTGAGGCGATACCGCGCATCACGCGCGCTCAGTCCATGGACGCACTATCCTCGCAGAGCAACATCGCAGGATACAAGGGCGTCTTGCTGGCAGCCGCGGCGCTGCCACGATTCTTTCCGATGCTCACGACGGCCGCAGGGACGATCCCGCCCGCGAAGGTCTTCGTCATCGGCGCCGGCGTCGCCGGACTGCAGGCCATTGCAACGGCGCGGCGCCTCGGTGCCGTGGTCAGCGGCTACGACGCGCGTGCCGTCGTGAAAGAACAGGTGCAATCGCTCGGCGCGACGTTCGTCGAGTTTGACGTCGGAAACGCCGAGGGCAGCGGAGGCTACGCGCGCGAGCTGACCGGCGAGCAGCTCGAAGCACAGCAGCGTGCGATGGCGGAGACGATCGCAAAGAACGACGTCGTCATCACCACCGCGGCCGTGCCCGGCAGACCGGCGCCGGTCATCGTCACGGAGCGGGCGGTTGCCGCGATGCAGCCGGGATCGGTCATCGTCGATCTCGCGGCTGAAACCGGGGGCAACTGCGCGCTCACCAAACGCGACGAAACGATCGTGACCGAGAACGGCGTCACGATCGTCGGCACGACGAACCTGGCCGCGACGATGCCGTACGACGCGAGCCGATTGTATTCGCGCAATCTCTTCGCGCTTCTTTCGCCGTTCGTGAAGGACGGATCGTTCGCACTCGATCCGAACGACGAGATCGTCAAGGGTGCGTGCGTCGTGCGTGACGGCGTCGTGGGAGGGAGCTCGACGTGACCGACGTTTCGCATTTGCTGCAGCTCGTGACGGTGCTCGTTCTAGCGGTCTTCGTCGGATTCGAGGTGATCTCGAAGGTTCCGACGACGCTGCACACGCCGTTGATGTCTGCGACGAACGCCATTCACGGCATCGTGCTCGTCGGAGCGATCGCCGTCGTTGCGGCACTCTTCGGCGCTCCGGTGCACGGCGCGTGGATGACCGCGATCGCGATCGTGGCCGTAGCTCTCGGCGCCATCAACGTCTTCGGCGGCTTCGCCGTCACGGAGCGCATGCTGCAAATGTTCCGCCGCAAAGAGGGCCCGCGCAAATGACCGCGACACAGACGGTTTTCGCGCTGCTCGACCTCCTGGCCATCTCGCTCTTCATCATCGGGCTGCACTATCTCAACGCGCCGCCGACGGCGCGCTTCGGCAACCGGCTGGCGATGGTCGGCATGCTCATCGCCCTCGTCGTCGTCCTGGTCGGAACGCTAGGCATCGGTTGGTGGGCGGTCGCGACCGGCATCGTCATCGGCGCGGCAATCGGAATCGTCGCCGCCGTAAAAGTCAAGATGACGGCGATGCCGCAGATGGTGGCGCTCTACAATGGCGCCGGCGGCGGCGCCGCCGCGCTCGTCTCGACGGTCGAGCTCGCGGTCGCGCGCGCACACGGCGCCTCGTTGGATCCCGTCGTGGCCGTTTCTCTCGTTCTCTCGGCGACCATCGGTGCAATCAGCTTCGCCGGCTCGCTCGTTGCCTTCGCAAAGTTGCAAGAGCTGATGACCGGAAGACCCGTGACGTATCGCGGTCAGCAGATCGTCAACGCAATCGTCGCCCTAGCGATCGCGCTCCTCCTCGCGCTCTTCATCGCGCGCCTTGGCGACGCCGCGCCCTGGGTCTATCCAGGGCTCGTCGCTGCGGCACTGCTCTTCGGCGTGCTCTTCGTGCTGCCGATCGGCGGCGCCGACATGCCGGTCGTCATCTCGTTATTGAACTCGGCCACCGGCGTTGCAGTCGCCGTCACCGGCTTCGAGTTGTCGAGCCCGTTGCTGATCACCGGAGGCGCCCTCGTCGGCGCGAGCGGCACCATTCTCACCGTTGCGATGAGCCGTGCGATGAACCGCCCGCTCACGAACGTGCTCTTCGGCGCGTTCGGCGCGGCCGGCGGCACCGAGCCGGCTGCCGCCGGCAAACAGCAGAACATCCGCAGCGTCAGCGTCGACGACGTCGCTGCGATGCTCGCCTACGCATCGAAGGTGATGATCGTTCCCGGCTACGGCATGGCAGTCGCGCAGGCGCAGCACAGCGTCAAAGCGCTCGCCGACCAGCTCGAGAAACGCGACGTCAAGGTGCTCTATGCGATCCACCCGGTTGCAGGGCGGATGCCCGGGCACATGAACGTCCTGCTGGCCGAAGCGAACGTGCCGTACGAAGCGCTGCTGGACCTCGACGCTGCAAACGCGGAGTTCCCGACGACCGACGTCGCGCTCGTCATCGGCGCGAACGACGTGACGAATCCCGCCGCACGTACCGTCAAGAGCTCGCCGATCTACGGCATGCCGATTCTCGACGTCGACAAGGCGGCAAACGTCGTCGTGTTAAAACGCTCGATGCGTTCGGGCTTCGCTGGAATCGAGAATCCATTGTACGAGCTTGCGAACTGCTCGATGCTCTTCGGCGATGCGAAAGCCTCGGTTGACGCGCTCACCGCCGCCGTGAAGGAGCTCTGATGCCGGCGATGGTCCAATCGTAGGCATTCCACGTCGGGAGGAACGCGTTCGGTAAAAAGCCGTGTAAGCGGCGGCGATACGCGTAGATGTAGTCGGCGTTGAAGAGGTAGATGATGGGAACGTCCCGGGCCACGATACGGGCGATCCGCGAGTAGAGGACCTTGCGCGCGCCGCGCGACGTCGCGGCGAGCGCACGGCGCTCGAGCGCATCGACCGTTGCATTGCACCAGCGCATGTAGTTCGACGGTGCGCCGCACGCGAGCACGCTCGAATCGTCCGGATCGGCGCCCATCGTCCACGGAACGTACGCGAGGTCGAATTTGCCGGCCGCTAGCGTCCCGGTGACCGGCAAGAAGAGCTGGGCATTACTGATGCTCTTGATCTCTACTGCGATGCCGCGCGACTTCAACTCAGCTTGAACCTCGGTCGCAATGCGAACGCCGCTCGCCGTCTCAGGGAACGCGACATACACGAGCTGGAGCGGCTTGCCGTCCTTGCGCCGCATCCCGTCCCGGCCGCGCGTCCAGCCCGCACGGTCGAGAAGCTCGTCGGCCTGGCCCGGATCGAACGCCGGCTCGTGCACGCTCGGGTCGAACGCCCACGAGAACTGCGGCTGCAGCATGTTCGTGACGACGTAGTTTCCCAGCGTGATGCGCCGGGTGATGCCCGAGCGGTCGATCGACATGGCGATCGCGCGGCGGACGCGGACGTCGTCGAGCGGCGGATGCGAAACGTTGATCGCGATGCCGGCGACAACCGCGGTCGGAACGCGAACGAAGGCAATGCCCGCCTTTCCACGCAAGAGCGACCACTGCACGGGCGCGACGAGATTCCAGTCGACCTGACCCGACTCCAGCAGCACCAGGTTCGTTTGCGGATCCGGCACGATCCGCAGATCGAGCTGTTCGACGCGGGGTTTTCCGCGCCAGTAGCGCGGGTTCCGTACCAACCTCAGCGCGTCGCCGCGCCGCCAGGAGACGAAGCGAAAGGGCCCGTCGACGACGGACGGCGCCGCATTGAACGCAGCTCGCGCGAGCGGCGTTTGGTTGCGAAGCACGTGGGCGGGAAGAACGGACTGCGGCGACGTTCCGTAGGAGAAGTACGTCGTCACGGCCGGCGCCCACGCGTGGCGAAGGCGAAAGATCACGGTATGCGCGTTCGGCGCCCACGCGCGCTCGATGAGATCGTATCCTTCGTGCGATTGCACCGGATTGTTCGGATCCAAGACCGCGCGGAGGGTAAAGAGGACGTCCGCGCTCGTCAGGGGCACGCCGTCGCTCCACACCACGTTGCGCCGGAGGTGATAGGTGATCGTCCGGCCGTCGCGTGAGATACCGCCGTTGCCGGTCGTCGGAATCTGCGCGAGCAGCTCGGGGATCATACGGCCCCTGCCGTCGAGATCGACGAAGGGTTCGAAGAGCAGCCGGTCGACCTGCTGTTCGACCGAGGCGGCATCGGGATGGATGAAGAGCGGGTTGAGGCTCGTAGGGTCCTCGGCGAGATTGAAGCGAACGGTCCCCGCCGGTATCCGGGGCGCACCCGCGCAAGCGGCAAGCAGGGCCAGCAGCGCCGGAACTTGTGCCAAACGAATGAACTGTGCTAGGCTATCCATGCCAAATATTTCGCCGCCCTAACATGATTTTAACGAATATGATTGCGCTCTCAACCGAGCTTGACGACCTGGATCTTCGCCTCCTCGAAGCCCTTCAACGCAATGCTCGAGCGACCTTTGCCGAGTTGGGCGCCGTCGTCGGCCTGCGCGCGCCGGCCGTGCACGAACGCGTGAAGCGGCTCGAGCAACGCGGGCACATCCGCAGCTACGGCGCACGTGTCGACGCCCGGCGCCTCGGCTATGCGTTGACGGCGTTCGTCAGCTGCTACACCTCCCCGGATTGCGACTACGACGCGTTCATGCAGCGGCTCGGCGCGATTCCGGAGGTGTGCGAGGTGCACTCGGTCGCGGGCGAGGAGAGCTACATGTGCAAGGTCGTCACGCGCTCGACACAGCACCTCGACGATCTGCTCGCGCGGCTCAAGGCCATGCCCGGAATGGCGCGCACGCGCACGACGATCGTGCTCTCGACGCCTTTCGAGCGCGACGGGATCGCATTCTCGTGATCGTTCGCAGCACGCGCGCCTGCCGCTTCGGCTCCCACCGCGTCCTCGATCCGCCGGGCGCGCTCGCGCAAGCCGCGTGGCGCCTCGACGCAACGCCCGTTGCGTACGAGAACGAGATCCTCTGCGACGTGGATGCACTGAACATCGACTCGGCGTCATTCGCGCAGCTTCGGGCGGAATGCGGCGACGACGTGCACGCGATCGGCGAGCGCATCCTCGCAACCGTTCGCGAACGCGGCAAGCAGCACAATCCCGTCACGGGATCCGGCGGCATGTTCGTCGGCCGCGTTCGCGAGGTCGGAACGGCGCTGCGCGATAGCGTAGCGCTGCAGGCCGGCGACCGCATCGCGTCGCTCGTCTCGCTCACGCTCACGCCGTTGCTGCTCGAGCGCGTCCTCGGCGTCGATCTGGCGACAGGTCACGTGCAGGTGCGCGGTACCGCAGTGCTCTTCGAAAGCGGCTCTTGGGCTACGCTTCCGACGGACCTCGACGATCGCGTCGCACTCGCGGTCTTCGACGTTGCCGGCGCGCCGGCGCAGATGCGCCGTCTCTGCCGCCAGGGCGATACCGTCGTCGTGATCGGCGCCGATGGCAAGAGCGGCATCCTTTCATGCGTCGAGGCCAAGCGGGCAACGGGGTCGAGCGGCAGGGTCATCGGCGTCGTGCCCAACGCCGCTTCCCCGGGCGCCCGGCTCGTCCGCGACCACGGCTTCGTCGACGTCGCGATCGAAGCCGACGCACGCGACGCGTTGCAGATTTCGCAGCGCGTCGGAGCAGCCGCGCCCGGCGGCGCCGACCTCGTGGTCAACTGCGTCAACGTTGCCGGAACGGAGGCGGGCACGATCCTCTGTGCCAAAGACGGCGGCAGCATCTATTTCTTCTCGATGGCAACGTCGTTCACCGCAGCCGCGCTCGGCGCCGAGGGTCTCGGCAAGGATGTGACCATGATCGTCGGCAGCGGTTTCGCCCCGAATCACGCCGAGATTGCGCTCGAAACGCTGCGATCGCATCCGGCCGTGCTCGCCCACTTCACTACTACGTATGGACGGAAATCATGATCGAGCTCTACCCATTCAAGCCACCCGCCCCGCACGATGTCTTCGCGTATCGCGATCTGCTCGGCGGTGAGTTCTGGCGCCACGTGCCCGCGTATGCAAACGTGGACGAAACGGAGTTCCTCGACCATATTTGGCAGCAACGCCACTCCGTCAAGACCCCCGAAGAACTGCTCGCGACCGTGCGGGACCTCGCCTCCCCAGAGTTCATTGCCGACGCGGAGCTCGGCTTTCACCGCGCGCCGATGGCGGTGCGCGTTTCACCGTACGCCATCGCGCTCGTCGACTGGAGCGACCCGTACCGCGATCCGATCCGCCGGCAGTTCATACCGGTTGCCTCCGCGTTATTGCCCGACCACCCTGCCTTGACGTTGGACTCGCTGCACGAGCAAGCCGATTCCCCGGTTCCGGGACTCGTGCATCGCTACGTCGACAAGGCGCTCTTCCTGCCGCTGAACGTCTGTCCGGTCTATTGCCGGTTCTGCACGCGCAGCTACGCGATCGGGCCGGACACGGAGAACGTCGGGAAGGTCGAGCTCGCGAAGTCACCCAAACAGTGGCAAGACGTCTTCGCGTACATTGCGAGCCGCCCAGAGCTCGAGGACGTCGTCATCTCCGGTGGCGACGCATACCAGCTTCCGCCGAAGAACCTCGAGCTCATCGGTGACGCGTTGCTCGACATCGACCACGTGCGGCGCATGCGCTTCGCAACGAAAGGCCCGGCGATCATGCCGATGAAGCTGCTCACCGACCATGCATGGGTCGACGCTCTGACGCGCATCGTCGAGCGCGGCCGCAGCATGGGGAAGGACGTCGTCCTGCACACGCACTTCAACGCCCCGGAGGAGATCACGGAGATCACCCAGCGAGCGATGCGCGTGCTCTTCGAGCGCGGGATCTTCGTTCGCAATCAATCGGTCCTGATTCGCGGAGTCAACGATGAGCCCGAGCGCATGCAGCGGCTCGTCAAGCGGCTCGGCTACGTGAACGTCCATCCCTACTACGTCTACATGCACGACATGGTCAAGGGCGTCGAAGACTTGCGCACGACCGTTCAAACGGCGGTCGACGTCGAGAAGTTCGTGCGCGGGAGCACGGCCGGCTTCAATACGCCGACGTTCGTTTGCGACGCACCGGGCGGCGGTGGGAAGCGCGACGTGCACTCGTACGAACACTATGACCGTGAAAACGGCATTGCCGTCTACGCAGCGCCGTCGGTAAAGCCGGGCCGAGCCTTCATCTACTTCGATCCGATCGATCGGCTCGAGCCCGCCGCACGCAAGCGCTGGCGGGACGAAACCGTCGCGCAGGAGATGGTCCACGAGGCCTTGCGACGCGCCGGCGCCGGCGACGACTCCTTCGTCGTCGCATAAGTGCGCGTCTGCATCTTCTGCGGCGCTCGGTCCGGGCGCGGTGACATCTACCGCGCGATCGCGCGAGACGTGGCGCGCGCGATCGTCGCGCGCGGAGATTCCGTCGTCTACGGCGGCGGGCGCGTCGGGATGATGGGCGCACTCGCCGACGCGGCATTGGAAGCGGGCGGCGAGGTTATCGGCGTGATCCCGGAGGCTCTCGCCAGCGCCGAGATCGCGCATCAAGGCATCACCACGCTGCACGTCGTCGATTCGATGCACGCTCGCAAGGCGCTGCTCACCGCGTTGAGCGACGCGTTCGTCGCGCTACCGGGCGGCATCGGGACGATGGACGAGCTCTTCGAAGCGCTCACCTGGCATCAGCTCGGGATCCACGACAAGCCGGTCGGCATCCTGAACGCAGCCGGCTACTACGACCCGTTGTTCTCGCTGCTCGACCGCATGTTCGAAGAAGGCCTGCTTCCGGCATCGACGCGCTCCTCGATCGTCACCGGCAATGCGATCGAAGCGCTGCTGGAGGAGCTCTTCGCCGCGAACCGTAGAAGCGCGCATGGCTGAACACAGCGCCGCCGACGCGTTGCACGAGGCGGGCGAACGGGCGGAACAGTTGGAGTCCGGCTCCAAGCTCGTCCCGGTGTGCGCCGCCGTCATCGCGGTGCTGGCGGCGATCGCAACGCTCTTCTCCAACCACAGTTCCGTTGCCGGCCTCGAGAGACGTACCCTTGCGGGCATCATGCAGACGCGCGCTGCCGATCAGTACGGCTATTACGAGTCGAGCCGCATCAAGATCGAGGTGAACCAAGCGCTAAGCGAATCGCACCTCGTGACGAACCCCACCGCGCTGCACACGATGCACGCGCGCATCGCGAAAGAAGAACGCAAATCCGGCGGAACGCTGCGCGTCGCGCACAACGACGAAGCTTCGGCGCACGTTCAGCTCGCCGATGCCGAACGCTCGCTCGGGTCCTACGAACGGTACGAGGTATCGGCGACGCTCTTCGACGTCTCGATCGTGCTCGTTTCGATCACCGCGCTCACGCGCGGCTCGAAGGCGTTACTCTGGCTCGGTCTCGGCCTGACCGTCGTCGGCTTGGGCTACTTCACCGCCGGCTTCATCCACATTTAAACGCTAGGGAGCTAACAGCCGCTTAGCGGAGGCCTACAGGCGCGACGAATTCCCTAAAGGGCGACTACTCGGTTAGTGCCGCTGCGATGATGCGTTCCTGCTCGACCGCGTGCTGGCCGGCGTATCCCTCCGACGGGCTCGCGCGATAGGGGCGCCCGACGTACGCGATGTCGAGCGACTTGTCGAGCCGCTCGAGCAAGCGCCGCCGCACGTGCGCTCGCGCGCCCATGTTCTTCGGCTCCTCCTGCACCCACAGCAGCGTCTTCACGCCGGAGTACGAGTCGATGACGGCGCGGAGTTCCTCGTGCGGCAGCGGTGCGAGCATTTCGACGCGCACGATCGCGGTCTTGCGCGTCTTCTTGTACTGCTCGCTCTCGGTGAGATCGTAGTAGATCTTGCCGGTGCACAGGATCAGCCGCTCGATCTTCTTCTTGTCCTTGACGGCCGGGTCGTCGATGACCGAGCGAAATGCGCCGCGCGCGAGCTCATCGATCGTACCGTACGAGGCCTCGTGCCGCAGCAGCGATTTCGGCGTCATCAGCACGAGCGGCGCGGGGGCACCGTCGCTTGCCTGCAGCCGAAGGACATGGAAGTAGTTCTCCGTCGTCGACGGATATGCGACGCGCAGGTTGTTCTCCGCGCTCAACTGCAGGAAGCGTTCGAGCCTCGCGCTCGAGTGCTCGGGACCGCCGCCCTCGTAGCCATGCGGTAACAGCAGCGTGAGCCGCGATTGCTGCCCCCATTTGGCCTGACCGGCCGAGATGAACTGATCGACGACGATCTGCGCGCCGTTGAAGAAGTCGCCGTACTGCGCTTCCCAGAGCACGAGCGCGTCTTGCGCGACCGCGCTGTAGCCGTACTCGAAGCCCATGCAGGCGTACTCCGAGAGCGGGCTGTTGTGGATTTCGAACGAGGCGCGCGCGCCGTCGAGATGGTGCAGCGGAACGTACCGCGCGCCGGTCGCGACGTCGTGCCAGACGGCGTGACGGTGGCTGAACGTGCCGCGCTCGGTATCCTGGCCGGTGAGGCGTACCGGAATCCCCGCGCAGACGAGCGACGCGAATGCCAACGCTTCGGCCGTTCCCCAGTCGACGAGCCGGCGCTCGCGCACGACGCCGCGACGGCGCTCGAACTGCGTCTGCAGTTTCTTGTTGAGCGCGAAGCCGGTGGGAACTGCGACGAGCGCGTCGTTCCACGCAAGCAGTTGTGCCGTATCCGGCGCCCGCAGCGCCGGCGCCGCCGGCGGCGAAGCGCCGGCGAGCTCGGCGAGAATGCCTGCGAGGCTCGCACCGGTGCTCTTGACGCGCCGGTGCGCCTCCTGCAGCGCCGCCGTCGCCTCGGTAGCGAGCTCGTTTGCCTCCTCAGCGGTGAGAATCGACTGCGCGGCAAGCTTGTTCGCGTAGAGCTCGCGCGCCGTCGGATGAGATTTGATCGCCTCGTACATGCGCGGCTGCGTGTACGCCGGCTCGTCGGTCTCGTTGTGCCCGACGCGGCGGTACCCGATGAGATCGATGAGGACGTCGCGCTCGAACGTGCGGCGGAAGGCGACCGCGAGGTGGACGGCGGCAATGCATGCGTCGAGATCGTCGGCGTTGACGTGCACGATCGGCAGGTCGAAGCCCTTCGCGAGATCGGACGCGTAACGCGTCGAGCGCCCGTCCTGCGTCTCGGTGGTGAAACCGACCTGATTGTTTGCGATGACGTGCAGCGTACCGCCGGTCGCGTATCCCGGGAGCGCCTGTAGGTTGAGCACCTCGGAGACGACGCCTTGCCCGGTAAATGCGGCGTCGCCGTGAATGAGGATCGGTACCGCCTTGCGGAGATCGTGGCTCGCCAGGGGCACGGAGCGATCGGTCTGCAGCGCGCGGCTCGCGCCCTCGACCACCGCGTCCACAGCCTCGAGATGGCTCGGGTTGTTTGCGAGCGTCACCTCGATCGCGGCGCCGGAGGTGCGGTAGGTGCCGTGCTCTCCGTGGTGGTACTTCACGTCGCCCGTCACGTCTGCGTCGCCGACGCCGCTGCGCTCGTTCGCGGCTTCGAACTCGGCAAGGATCTCGTCGTACGGAAGATTGAGAATGTGCGCGATCGTGTTGAGCCGTCCGCGGTGCGCCATGCCGATGACCGCATGCTCGACGCCGTCGGCGGCGAGCAACTCCAGCGTCTCTTCGAGCATCGGGACGAGCGCGTCGAGCCCCTCGAGCGAGAAGGTCTTCTGGCCGAGGAACGTCTTGCGCAGATAGCGTTCGAACGATTCGACGCGCGTAAGACGGCGAAGGATCTCGCGCCGCCGCTCGGGGGAGAACGCGATCCGGTGCTTGCCAGACTCGACGTAGTCGCGCAGCCAGCGCCGCTGCTCGGTGCTCGAGATGTGCTCGATTTCGAATGCGATGGTCGAGCTGTACGTCGCACGCAACTCCGGAATCACCTCGGCAAGCGTGTTGCCGGGAACCTTGACTTCGAGCACGGCGGCGGGCACGGCGCTCTGCAACGCGGGGGTCAAGCCGTACGTCTTCGGGTCGAGCGACGGGTCACCGGAAGGCTCGCTTCCGAGCGGATCCAAGTGCGCGGCGAGATGTCCGTGCGTGCGATACGCGGCGACGATGGCCATTCCGGCAGCCACCGCGCGCAACATCTCCTCGGAGGGGCCTTTCTCGCGCGAGGGCTCGAGCGCGACCGTCTGCGCTTCGCGCGGAATCGGCGGCGCCAGCGCCAATGCCGAGAAGATCGACTCGTAGAACTCTGCGCGACCTTGCAGCAGCTCGTCGACGCGGCGAAGGTACTCACCGGATTGGGCGCCCGCGATGACGCGATGGTCGTAGGTCGAGGTCATCTGCATCACTTTGGCGACGCCGAGCGAGCGCAGCGACTGTTCGCTCGCGCCGGCGAGGCCGGCCGGAAATCCGATTGCGCCCGTCGCGATGATCGAGCCCTGACCTGCCATCAGCCGCGGCACCGAGGCGACGGTTCCGATGCCGCCCGGATTGGTCAGCGTAAAGGTCGCGCCGGCCACGTCGTCGGCGGCGAGCTTGTTTTCGCGCGCGCGGGCGACGAGGTCGTCGTACGCGGCATGAAAGCGCACGAAATCGAGCGCGTCCGCATTCTTGATGACCGGAACGATGAGAAAGCGCGTACCGTCCTTGCGCTCCGTGTCGACGGCGAGCCCGAGATGAATGCCCGCTTCGACGCGCTGCGGTCTTCCTTGCTCGTCGCGCCGGAAGGAATGTGTCATGAACGGCAGCTCGTGCGCGGCACGCACGAGCGCGAACGCGATCACGTGCGTGAACGAAACCTTCTCGCTTCGGCCTGCGGCACGCAGTGACGCGTTGATCTCTCGGCGACGCGCGTCGAGCGCATCGACCGATACGGTGCGGAAACTGGTTGCCGTCGGAACCGAAAGGCTCTGCTCCATGTATCCGGCAAGCGCTGCGGCGGGCCCCTTGAGCGGCGTAACCTGAGCGTGCGATGGAAGGGGCGGCTGAGGCGGCGCAGCGGCGCGCTTCGCGCTTTCGACCTGATCGAGCACGTCTTGACGAAGGATCAGCCCGTTGGGACCCGAGCCGCGGACGCGGGCGATCTCGAGATCGCGGCGTTGCGCGATACGCTGGGCTTGGGGAGTCGCGACGGCTTCTGCGGTGCGCGCTCCGGTAGGCGCCGCGGGCGGCGGAGCCGGCGGCGCGGGCGTCGCCACCTGCGCTTTCGGCTTCGCCCTTGCCGCGGCACCGTTACCCAATGCCTTCGTGGTGTCGATCTCGACGAGATCGGAGCCGACTTTGACGGTGGCGCCCTCATCGGCAAAGATGCGCGTGATCACGCCCGAGGCCGTCGCCGGCACCTCGACGTCAACCTTGTCGGTCGTCACGTCGACGAGAGGATCGCCCTCGGCGACGAAATCGCCGATCTTCCTGCGCCATTCGACGATGGAACCTTCGGTGACGGACTCACCCATCTCGGGCAGCGTCACCTTGACCGATGTTTGCATCACGCTGGTTCGTTCACGCTTCTCGGAGATTCTATCGCCAACCTAGCTCCTAGGAGCCTAAAAATAGCGCGCCGGAAGGGCGGGGAAGCTCACGATCGCGTTCCGGCGAAAGGCCGGTCGCTCGTGTGACAGCACGAAACCGGCGATGTCGTAGGCGTCCTGAAGAGAGAGCGACCCGGGCGCGTTCTTCGGCATGTTGTAGTAGACGAACCCCGTCATGCGATCGACGTGCGCCATCCCAGCACCGTTGTTGAACGACGCCGATCCCCATAACGGCGGAAACGCCCCTCCGCCCGCACCGTTCGCTCCGTGGCACGCGGCGCAGCTCTGCGCGTAGAGCACCTTCCCTCGGCTGCGATCGGGCCGACCGTTCGGCAGCGCGATCGCAAATCGCTGCGAGCTCGGCACGCCTCTGCCGGTCGGCGTCCCGCGTGAAAGCCACGCGATATATGCGACGAGCGCGGTCATCTCGCGACTCGTGTACGCGGGGGGACGGCCGTTCATGCTGTAGAGAAAGCACTCGGCGAGGCGATCCTGAAGCGTGATGACGCGCCGCGCGCGTCCATTCCATTGCGGAAACGCCGCGAACGTGCCGACGAAGCTGCCGCCCCGCGCTTGCGTGCCACCGCCGATGTGGCATGCGGCGCAGTCCATGTTCGCGCGAACGTCGCGCGGCAGAACCCGCCGCGTCTGCATGATGATCTTACGGCCGTACGCGATCTCTCTGCCGAGCGCTCCGCTCGGCAGCGCCGCGGAGTCGTACGCCGCTGCCTGCGGCGCCGCATGCGCGCACGCGGCGACCGCAAGCGCAAGCGCGCAGACGGCGACCAGACGCATCGGCCTAAAACGCGAGCGTAAGGTACGTATAGCGGTACTCGGCCTGGAGGACGGCGACCGTCGCGACCATCGACGGCACGACGAGTGCGCCGCGAATCAGGTGGGTGAGCAGATCGTCGGCAACGTCCTTCGGCGTCGCCCCCGACGGGGCAAAGCCTTGCGCGACGAGATTGCGCGACTGCTCTTCGATCGCCGTGTGACACGCCAGGACGATCAGCCCGCGTCGCTGCAGCATCTCGAGGGACGTGTCCTGGTACATGCCGTGCTCGTCGTCCGGGCTCGCCTGCGGATCGTATCTGCTCTTCGCCGGATAGTGAACGTCCGAGGTCAGCGGCGTGCCGTTCGTCGCGGCGATCTTGTAGAACTCCGCGAGACGGTACTTACGCCACATCGCGTCGGAGAGCACGTATGCCGTGGACGGGCCGTGATTCGCCATCGCGACCGCGATCGCGCCCGGCGCGTAGCCGTAGCCGAACTGCAGACCGTTGAACGTGTTCTTAATGTTGTTGAGCGTCGTTGGGTTGAACGCGATCGACTCGACGACTTGACGGATCCTCGCGGGGCGGCCGACGACGCGCGCAAAGGCTGCCTCGTCGAAGCTCGTGCGCCGCTCCACCAAGGCGGTGCCGCCGGGCACGGCGGCGTTAGCCGTCGCGGTGCTCGCTCCAACGGCAAGCGCGCTCGACGACATGAGAAACATGCTGCGGTTCATGCGACTCGATTCTCCGCTACGGTGCGGCTTCCCACCACTAGGGAGCGGTGCGACGAAGGTCAAACGTCTTGCTGCGTGCCCGCGGTACTGACGATGCTCTTGGTCCTCGTCGTGGGGCTTCTCTGCGGTGGGGCCGCCGCGTGGATCGCCTCCGAACGGCGCACGGAGCGCCTGCGCGCACGCGCCGAAGCCGCCGAGCGCGACCTCGCGGCGAGCCGCGCGCATCTAGCGGCCAGCTCGGGCACGCAAGAACAGGCACTGAGCGCGCTGCTCGAGCGCGCCAAAAATGAAGTACGGGACGCTACCGCCGCGCGCGCGGGCGAGCGGGTCGGAGATCTCGTCAGGCCGATGAACGAGCAGCTGAACCAGTTCAACGCACTCGTCGGCGGCCTCTTGGCACGCACCGAGCGCCTCGAATCCGCTGCAACGACGCTCTCGTCGCAAACCTCGTCGCTCGTCAGCGCGCTTCGCAATCCAACCACGCGCGGCAAGTGGGGCGAGATGCAACTGCGCAACGTCGTCGAGCGCGCGGGCATGCTCGAGCACTGCGATTTTTCGGAGCAGCAGACGGTTGCCATCGAAGGCGTGCGCGTGCGACCCGATTTGACCGTGCACCTTCCCGGCGGACGATGCGTCTTCGTCGATGCGAAGGCTCCCCTCGACTCGATGCAGGCGTCGCTGGAGGCTCCCGACGACGCGTTGCGTCAAGAGCTCGCGCACAAGCACGTCAAGGCATTGCAAGACCACGTCGACGCGCTCGCGCGCCGTGGATATCAGACGGCCAAAGGCTCGGTGGACTTCGTGATCCTGTTCGTACCGGGCGAGTCGTTTTTGAGCGCTGCCTGCAACGAGGACCCGATGCTCACCGAGCGCGCACTCGACAAAGGCGTCATCGTCACCGGGCCGATACAACTGATCAGTATTCTGCGCATGTTTGCTACAGGCTGGCAGGCCGTGCGCCAGGAAGAGAACGCGAAGCGCATCGCGGCGATCGGCAAGGAGTTGTACGAGCGAGCGCAGCGCTTCGCGGAGCATCTGCTCAAACTACGCCGAGGGCTCGAAAGCACGGTCGACGCCTTCAACACCGCGGTCGGGTCGTACGAAACGCGCCTGCTGCCGCAAGGGCGCAAGCTGAAAGACGAAGCCGCGCTGCCGGGTGACGACCTTCCCGAGATCGCCGCGATCGACAACGCGGTTCGGCCGATTACGGCGCTCGATGCCGCGCCGGAACCTACTCGCATCCCGCGCAAACAAGAACTCTTCCCACCCGCCTAAACGGGTAGTGGTCCCTTTTGAAAAAACGCGCGCCTCGGCCGGTACCCTGCCCGTGCCCGTAGCGGCCTAGCCGTGCCCCAAGTGGGGTGTTATTAACTTAGAAACACGGGATGGGTTTAACTTGAAGCCTTGCCTCACATGAACTTTCGACGCATGAAGGCCTTGACGTCACTCGCGTCCAGTTCAAACCATTCACCATTCTTGCGCCTTTCCTGAAACCGCTGATGCCAGTAGCCTTCGATGCCGACGGGGTCATCCGTACGAATCATGTGAACGGTCTTAACCTTGTCGGGAAGTTGAATTGCCAGCTCGCGTTCCCGGCGTCCCACAGCGTTGGTGCGTCCGATTTTGTAGTGGCGCCCGGACTTGATGAGGTAGACAAAGCCAAAGGCCTCCTCGACGGGTTCCTTGGTGGCCCTTGCGCTACTACCTTGCGGCATACTTGCCGTTACCGTAGTACACGCGTCGATGACGTCGCCGTAGCCTTCGCGACTTTCACAGTACTGCCTTACGCGGGCAGCAAGTGCGCCTCGATTGCCAAAGCGCTCGAACGTCTTAGGGGAAGGGAATGAACGATCAGTCCGACGCCGTAGGTCCATCTCGGGTCTCGTGGGAAACGTTCCAAGTGCGCGAATGAGCTCAACAAGGCTCTCTATCATATGTTCGTCGGTATGCGCTGCTTGAAATTCGTTAGGCTCGTATCCCGCCTCGCGAAGCGCGTCACCCCATCTAGCCCAGTATCTTCCTAACCAATCGGACTCTTTAACTCCGCTGTTTGCGAGGAACTCATCTCTCCCTGGCGCTCGCCCGATACTAGCAGCGACGCGCTGTATTTCTGCGACAATGGAGTCTCTGGTTATGCTGCGCTTATCCATTTTGCCCGTGCTGTTCTTTCAACGCAGGTCCGCACACCGAAGCGAGAAAGTCGCCAACCGTAGCTATTTGATGCGGCAACCGCTTCGCACAAATGTTCATCCTAGCAGTTTCATGCCGCTAGCCCACCGCGCATGAGATCAGGCAAGTTTGCGAGATCGTGGAGTGTCCAGAGGCGATCCGTGAGCCCTGCTGCGATTGCTGGCGTCGTCTTGATCGTCGAGTGCTTGCGGCAGAAATTGTAGTAGGCGAAGTTCAAGGCGATTGCTCGCTGTAGGTTCTCGGCCTTCTTCGAGAAGCCATTCGTTAGCCGCGTGAACCGACGCATCGACACACGCATCGTGAGGTTCTGTCGCTCAACGTAGGCGGTCGAAATATGGTCGAGATCGGGAACGCCCCAAGCTTTCGTGCGCTGAACGCTCTTCACGACCATCGGGCTATACTTGCGCTCAGGCGATTCATCGTCGAGAAGCCCGTAATCCTTAACCTCCGTGCCGTAGTCAGCGCGTGCGAAGTGGCGACGGATCGCTTCTGCGTAGGAACCGAGGCCGTCCGTCGTGATCTGTACCTCCGGTGAATCGACGCGCGAAGCGAGGTCGCGAACGAAGGCGTCCGCGTCCTCTTTGAGCCGCTTCCCGAGATACCATGACGCGATTAACTTGGTGTCCGCGTCGATGGCGACCCAAGTCCAAAGGTCGCCGACGCCATCGGCTCCGCGCAGGTGCGGCTTGAGATTCCGTTCCTTCGCGTGGCAGTAGCTCCAGATTTCATCGAGCTGGAGCCGCTTGCACTTGAGACCGCGCAGCGTTTCGTCGAGGTAGGCTTCGCAGGCATCGCCCACGTCGGCCAGGAGCCGAAGGATGGTTTTCTTGTCGATCCCGACCATACGGCAGGTCCCACGGATGGAGTTCCCCTCGACGAGCGCCGAGAGGGCCTGAACGCGGAGGGCCAGCGGGAGACGGTTCATACTCCCCATTATGCGTGACCGGTCTCGGATTTGTCAAGCGTAAAGGGGCGCCGATTCGGTATAGCGCTGCAGGTATCCGGAAATAGTTGGATGAATCATGGCCTTATTGTGGTTGTACCGCGGCGCTGTTCTAGCTATAGTGCCGCTAGAACCCGCCGCTGAGAGGTGCTCCATGCCGCTGTCGAACGAAATGCGCCGTCTACAAGCCAAATGGCTAACGGGAACGTCCTGGCCCCAACGTCTCGATTGGGTCGAGATCGACGGGATAAGGGGCTGGACGGGGCAACGGGTGACCTTCGCCTTTCCCATCGTCGCCCTGGTCGGCGAGAACGGGTCCGGCAAGAGCACGATACTCCAAGCTGCCGCGGCCGCGTACGCCGTTACGTCCGGGCACGAACGGTACGCATCCGATTTCTTTCCGGACACACCGTTTGAGAAAGTAAGCAAAGCGTCCATTCGATACTCTTTCAAACAAGGCGGCAAGTCACAAGAAGCCTCGATCCGCAAGCCGGGACCCCGCTGGCGCGGTAACCCTGGTCGCCCGCGGCGGGACGTTGAGAACATCGACCTTCGTCGAATCCAGCCGGTGGGAGCACGGGTCGGCTACTCGAAGTTGTTGACACCTGGAGCGTCTGAGGGCACTCACAAGGCTTTTGACGCCGATAAATTGGCGCGATTGTCCGCCGTCATGGGACGCGAGTACGCAGGCGCCGGTCTATCGACGACCACGGCTGATAACAAGAGATTTATCCCTGTCCTCAAGGCGGGCGGAAGCAGATACTCAGGTTTCCATACCGGTGCCGGGGAGCTTGCTGCGGCTGAATTGCTCGCGAAAGACCAGCCCCCGTATTCTCTTGTCTTAATTGACGAAGTCGAGACTTCATTGCATCCAAGAGCGCAGCGAAAACTGCTCAACGATTTAGCCCACCTTGCACGCACGAAGGAAGTTCAGATTATCCTGAGCACGCACTCTCCGTACGTGCTTGACGAGCTGCCGCCTGAAGGTCGCGTTTATATCATGGATGGCGCTTCTGGTAAGACGATCATCACGGGCGTCAGTCCGGATTTCGCGATGACGCGCATGGATGACGAACCGCATCCGGAATGCGACGTTTACGTCGAGGATAAAATGTCGGTCATTTTTGTGACCGAGGCTTTAGTCGCCGCAAACGAACGGGAGGTCTTGAGTCGGATAAAGGTTCTCCCCTATGGGAGCGCTTCGGTTGGGCATGCCCTCGGTCAAATGGTTTCGGGAAAACGATTTGGCAGACCCACAGTTGTGTTTCTCGACGGGGATCAGGACAAATCGGTTGGTTGTAACCTACTACCCGGTGAGGACGCGCCGGAGCGTGTCGTGTTCGGAGCCCTAAAGCAAATCGCTTGGATAGGAGTACATGATAAGATCGGTAGAAGCGCGTCGGAAACCATCGACGCGCTAAACAAGAGCATCACGATAGCGGATCATCACGAATGGGTACGGAGCGCTGCCGATTCCTTGGTTGTGGGCACGGAGGTCCTTTGGCAAGCTATGTGCGGTGCATGGACAACACACTGTACGAAGTCCGCCATCTTGGATTCCATTGCATTACCTATTAAGGACGCCCTGGGAGCTTAGCGCTTTTTCCCCCACCGGGCGATCGCCGCTTTCTTGGCGCTCGCTTTACGCTGCACGGCGGTTAGTTTCTTCGCTCGCGCTGGTCCGCCGCGTAGGCCGCCTCTGCGTCCTAGCTCGACTGCCGCCGCGTTCTTCTCCAGCGGCTGAACCTTCTCCGATTCGCCTGTGACTTGATCGAGTATGGACCGAGCCGCTAGGTTCGGATCGGATGGGGGCTTGCGAGACCGCTTAGGCATACCCCAAGCGTAGCACAAGCCCGCACCGAATCCTACCTCACAGCGGATTCAAAAGGGACCACTACCGCCTAAACGCACCGTATTGACTACGAGCGCAATCGATTCCGCTGCCGCAACGATGAAAGCGTCGCAGAGGGAGAGCCGGTCGCTCTACGAGATCGAGGCTATTCCCCCATTTAGCAACGAGCATGGCCGTACGCACTTTCGAAGATATACATGTATGTCCGTACATCATATCGCGACGGGCCAGGTCAGGGCACCTGCGCGCGTGGGTGTTGCCTCAATGCGGCGAGGGGTGCGCCCGCTCCCAGCCTCGCAGCGCGGCGAGCGTGTTCGCGACGTGCTGCGACGGATCCAGGTTCGTATACGTGTAGATGATCGTTCCATCAGGCACGATCACGTACGAGGTGCGGTTCGCATAGGCCGTATTTTGCGGAAGAACGGCGTCGTAAGCCTTCGCCACGGTTAGCTGCGGATCGGCCGCGACGGGAAACTTGCTGCGGCACTCGCTTACTGAAAAACGATTGAGGGTGGCGATCGTGTCGTGCGAGACGCCTATGACCGTCGCGCCGAGCGCCTTGTATTGATCGATTGCCGCGGCGAAGTCGTGCGCCTCGATCGTACATCCGGGCGTGAAGGCCGCCGGATAGAAGTAGAGGACGACCGGACCCTTCTTGAGCGCGTCGGCGAGATTGAACGTATAGACGGTGCCGCCCAGGGAGGCCTGCGCCGTGAAATCGGGAGCCTTGGTTCCCAGGCCGAGAGAGGCCGAAGCGGCCGCGGTCGCTGCCACCGCCGCAAGCGTCGTGGCTACGATGAGTCGTGCGAACATGGAACCCTCCTGCGCCTGCAGCGCAAGCGATAACTTCGAGCAGCCGCGGCCGGAGCCCCGTCAGACTCCGATGAGCTTCGCGAGAATCATCCGCTGGACTTCGTTCGTTCCCTCGCCGATCTCGTTGATCTTTTGATCGCGATACATGCGCGACACGGGATATTCATCGATGAAGCCGTAGCCGCCGTGAATCTGAACGGCATCGTTGACGACGCGATGCGACACCTCGCCGGCATAGAGCTTGGCGAGGCTCGCGCTGTAAACGTAATCGCGTCCGTGATCTTTCTCCCACGCTGCCTTGAGCATCATGAGCTTGGCATGCTCGATCTGCACGATCATGTCGACGAGCTTGAACTGGATCGCTTGAAAGGAGGCAATCGCTTGGCCGAATGCGTGTCGCTCTTTCGCATAGTTCATGGCCTCGTCGTACGCGCCCATCGCGAGACCCACGGAGAGCGCGGCGACCGAGATGCGGCCGCCGTCGAGGATCGTGAGAAACTGACGAAAGCCTTCACCGCGCCGGCCCAGGAGATGATCTTCGGGTACGGCAGCGTCGGCGAACGACAGCTCGCGCGTGTCAGAAGCGCGCCAGCCCATCTTGCGATACTTGCGGCTCCGCGTGAAGCCGGGGGTCTCCTGCGGCACGACGATGTTCGATATCTCGGACTTGCCGTCGTCGCGAACTCCGGTGACGGCCGTGATCGTCGTGCCGCCCGTAACGTCGGTGCCGGAGTTGGTGATGAACGCCTTGGTCCCGTTGATTCTCCACGCGCCGTTCTCGAGCACGGCGCGCGTCTTGCAGTTCGCCGCGTCGCTTCCCGCCTCGGGCTCGGTCAATCCGAATCCCCAAAGCTGCTTGCCTTGTGCCAGCGGAACGAGGTAGCGCTCTTTCTGCGCCTTCGTTCCGAAAAGGTGAAAGGGCATCGCGCCGAGCGAGACCGCGGCGGCCAGAGTAATCGCAGTCGACGCATCCGCTCGCGCGATCTCCATGACGGCGAGCGCATAACTCATCGTGTCGGCGCCGACCCCGCCGAATTCCTCGGGAAACGGAAGACCGAAGAATCCCAGCGCACCCATTTTCGCCACCAAATCGTAGGGGAAGCGCTCCTCGCGGTCCATCTCCTCGGCCCGCGGACGGACCTCGTTTTGCGCGAACTCTCGCGCGAGACGTTGAATTGCGAGCTGATCCGGCGTTAGGTCGAAGTCCATGGCCCGAAGGTATAGGTCCGGGCCCTGCGCAAAACCCTCCCTTCCACGATGATCTCTCTGCGTGGCGTCTCGCTACTCTATCCCAACGGCGTTCGCGCTCTGGACCAGGTGAGTCTAGAGATCGCGAAGGGTGAGTTCGTCTTTCTGGTCGGCCACTCGGGCACGGGAAAGTCGAGCTTGCTCCGGTTGCTCTATCGCGAAGCGCCGCCGACGACGGGTGAAATCACCGTCGACGGCATTCGCGTCGACCGGCTCCCCGCCCGGCGCGTGCCCGCGCTGCGCCGTCATCTGGGCGTCGTCTTTCAAGACTTCAAGCTCTTGCCGGACAAGACGGTCTGGGAGAATGTCGCGTTCGCCATGCAAGTCACGGGGGCACCGACGAAAGAGATCATGCGCCAGGTACCTCGCGCGCTCGACCTCGTGGGGCTCTCGCATCGCAGCCGTATGTATCCAGACGAGCTCTCGGGCGGAGAGCAGCAGCGCACGGCAATCGCGCGCGCACTGGTGAACAACCCGAAGATCCTGCTCTGCGACGAGCCGACCGGCAATCTCGATCCCGCGAATACGACCGAGATCGTGGACCTTCTGTTGCGCATCAATCTCAAAGGAACGACCGTCGTCGTGGCAACGCATAACCAAGCCGTCGTCGATCGCATGCGGCGGCGCGTCGTGCGTCTGGAGAACGGCAAGATCGCCACCGACAAGGAACGGGGTTACTATTATCTTGGACTGGGGCAGGGTCAAGTTCTTTCTGGGTGAGGTTGCGCGGAGCTTCTCCCGCAACTCACTCATGCAGCTCACCGCGATCGGCACGGTCGCGGTGACGTTGATGTTGCTCGGCGCGTTTCTCTTCATTCGCACGACGCTCGCCGATCTCGGCAACGGCATGCTGCAGCAGATCGAGATTTCCGTCTACGTGGACCCGAACGCGACGCCGCACGAGATCGCCGCGCTGCGCGCATCGTTTCGCGCGGATCCGCGCATCGCGTCGGTCGCGTTCATCCCGAAGAGCGAAGGTCTGAAGGAGCTTCGAGACCGGACGCGCGGCGTGATCGATACCTCGTTGCTCACGGAGAACCCGCTTCCCGACAAGTTCCGCGTCCGCGTGCACGACCCGGCGCTCGTCCCCGCCGTCGCAGCGGACCTTCGCCGCCTCACCGGGGTCGGCAACGTCGTCTACGGACAACAAGTCGTGCAACGTCTCCTGCGCCTGGGCGAGGTTCTCCGGCGAGTCGGCATGGCGCTGATCGCCCTCTTCCTCGTCGTCGCGGGGATCATCATCTCGAACACCACGCGCATCGCCGTCTACGCGCGCCGGCGCGAGATCGGCATCATGCAGCTGGTCGGCGCAACCAACATGTACATTCGCATGCCCTTCATCTGCGAAGGGCTCGTCGTCGGAATGCTCGGATCCGCAGCGGCGGTCGTGCTCCTCGTCGCCGCGCGCGAAACGCTCTGGCCGCGAATGCTCGAAGCGCTGCCCTTCGTGCAGTTCAACGTGGCCTCCGTCGACGTCCCGAGCCTCATACTGCAGCTCTTCCTCGTCGGCGGTATCATCGGCGCGAGTGCTGCGTGGTTCGCCGTCGGACGCCATCTTCAGACGTGATGCGACGGCTGCTCGCCTGCCTGCTGCTCGTGGCAATGCCCGCCGGTGCGGCGGCGGCGTCCCGCGCGAGCGTACGCCTGCACGAAGAGCACGTGCAGCACATGAGGACGCTCGAGCAGCGCATCAGAGCGCAGCGATTGCGCACCGAGGAACTGCATCGGCGCCTGCACGTCAAACGCGTGCAGCTCCACGCCGCGGCTGCGCGGGTGAACGATCTCCAGTCGCAGCTCGATCAGACCAACGCCGCGATCTCGACGGTCGACGCCACGCTCTCGCATCTCGGCGCCGAGCAGCACGAGACGGAGCGGCGCTTACATTGGTACGCGCTGCAGCTCGTGGCCGCGCAACGCTCGCTGCAGCTCCAAGACTCCCTGCTTCGCCACAGGCTCGTCGACATCTACGAATACGGCTCGCCAAACTACCTGAGCGTGCTGCTGGCGGCAAGATCGTTTAGCGACTTCGTCGAGTCGTGGGACGACCTGCGCCTGCTGATCGCCGCGAACCAGCGCGTCGTGCGCCAGCGGCAGGCAGCGGCCAAGCGCGTTCTCTCCACCGAGCGCGCGCTCGAAGCGAACCAAGTCGCGCTTCAGGACGAGGAGCAGCAGCAAGCGCAGGCGCGCTCGCAACTGGGGTCGCTTGCCGCCGAGCGCGTCAACCTCGTCTCTCTCGCCGATAGCGACCGGCGACACATCGCGACGCAAGTTGCGAACATGGAAGATCTCTCTGCGGCCCAAGAAGCGCAGCTCGAAGCGCTGATCCAGCTGCGCACGCGGGAGATCGAAGCGGAGCAAGCATCGGGCCGGCGCGCAGCCGGGATCGCCGGCGCGCCCATCCGCTCCAACGGACGCTTCTCGTGGCCGGTTACCGGCCCCATCACCTCGCCGTTCGGCTGGCGATCGAATCCTTTTGGCGGCGGACCGGATTTTCACCCAGGGCTCGACATCGCGGTTCCGGTGGGAACCACCGTAACCGCCGCGGCGGCAGGGACGGTTATCATGGCACAATGGTATGGTGGATACGGAAACTACATTTTGATCGACAACGGTAATCACTACTCGACCGGCTACGGGCATCTCTCCGCGTTCTACGTCTCGGCAGGACAGGTCGTCCAGCGCGGGCAGGCCATCGCCGCCTCGGGGAACACGGGGTATTCGACCGGTCCCCACGTCCACTTCGAGATCCGCTACAACGGAAAGCCGATCGACCCCGCTCCGAGGCTCAGCCATTGAACGTCCGCACCACAATCATCGCGCTTCTCGTCGCCGTCCTCGTTGCCGCCGGCGCGTTGTACGTCGGCAACCGCAGCGGTGCCTTCGGCACGCAGAACGGCCTGCCGCTTCGCATCGCGGCGAGCGGCAGCATCGGCGATCTCTTCGGAGGACCGTCCGACGATCAACTCGTCGGCATCGCCCTCATGCAGCTGGAACGCGCGTACTACAAGCCGATCGATCCCCAGACGCCGTTCCGCGGCGTCACGAGCGCGCTCGTCTCATACCTGCACACCAGGCACATCGTGGCGAAGCTTCCGGCCGAACGGGCAACCGGGAATCCGGCCGTGGATGCGTCGCGCCTGGAGACCGAGGTCGCGTACGCGCAATCGCACTACGGTGCGGCCGCGGGCCGAGATCAGATCCTCGAGCAAGCGCTCACGGGCATGATGAGCTCGGTCGACGATCCGTACACGGTGTATCTGTCGCCGCGAGAGATTCAACAGTTGACCGAGACGCTGAACGGCGGCAATTTCGGCGGCATCGGCGTCTACATTTTCCCGCTGCGCAACCGCGAGATATTGCTCCAGCCCATCGAAGGGCTACCGGCAGAACGCGCTGGAATGAAGGTTCCGCTGATCCTCGACAGGGTGAACGGCACGCGCGCCGGCGGGCTCTCCTCCGACGGCGTTCAGGCGCTGATTCGCGGACGCGCCGGCACGACCGTCACGATCCAAGCCCATCCGATCCAGGCACCCAAGAGCGTACGCACCTTTCGCATCGTTCGCGAGATCATTCACGTTCCGACCGTGCACGCCAAAATGGAGAACGGCTTCGATTACATTCGTCTCTCCGAGTTCGGCGAGACGTCCGCTAGCGAGATCCATGCCGCATTGCTCGACGGTCGCGCTCGCGGCGCGAAGGGCTACATCCTCGATCTGCGGGACAACGGCGGCGGCCTGGTCGACAGCGCCGTCGCGATCGTCAGCTATTTCGTTGCGCGAGGAGCCACCGTCGTCTCCGAGGTGGATCGCGCCGGGCGCGTCGCGCCTCAGTACGCCGACGGCGCAACGATCGCCGGGCTGCATCCGCTCGTGATTTTGGTCAACAAGTACACCGCGAGTGCCTCGGAGATCACCGCGGGCGCGCTGCAAGATTACCACTTGGCGACGCTCGTCGGGACGCAGACCTTTGGAAAGGGCGTCGTGCAGAGCATCTACGTCATGCCAGGCAACCAGGGCGCACTCAAGATCACGATCGCGCGCTACGTCACGCCGAGCGGCCGTGACATCGAGCATCGCGGCATCCGCCCGGATATCATCGTCAATCAGAGCCCCGATCCGCGCCTCATCGACACCCCGGCAGATAAGCAGCTCGCCGCCGCCAAGGCCCGTCTCCGGCAACTCGCGAATCCCTAACGCCGCTCTCCCTAACAAGAAAGACCCAATGAATCGCCACCCGCTTCTCCTCGCACTCGCCCTCGTCGCCGCCCTCTTGGGCGAGTCCGCGGTTCACGCAGCTCCCACGTCCGTGCTCTCGGCCACGGACCGCAGCGAAATTGCGGTCAGCTACACGCACCTGACGACGGACTTCTACCAGAAGGTCTCGCCGCAATCGGTGCTCGACAGCGTTCGCGGCGACCTGATCTCCACGCTTCGGTCGGCCGGCTTAAAGCACGCAACGCTTCCCGTGCTGCGCGCCAACGGGCTCGAAGGCAGCAACGTCCACGCGATCGAGTCGGAGATCGCAGCCGCCGCACGCGCCGGCGCGCACCGCGTCCCGGTGCATCAGCTCGCCTATGCGGCGATCGACGGCATGATGCGGTCGGTGCACGATCGCTACACCGTCTTCTTGACGCCCAAGGAGTTCGCGGAGCTGAACCAAGGACTCGACGGAGGGAACTTCGGCGGCATCGGAATCGTCATCCAGCAGGACGATCGCACGCACTACATCGCCGTCGAGAACGTCATCCCCAACGGCCCCGCCGACAAGGCTGGGATCGAACAGGACGATCTCATCGTCTCGATCGACGGTGCGCAGACCAAATCGATGACGCCGCAACAGGCCAGCAGCCATCTGCGCGGCCGCGAGGGAACGCACGTCTCGCTCACGATCCAACGCGACGGGAAGGTGCTTGCGCAGCCGATCGTGATCACGCGGGCGAAAATCCACGACGTCAGCGTCTTCGAGAAGATGCTTCCGAACAAGATCGGGTACGTCGAGTTGACGGTGTTCGGACTGGACACGGGCAGCGAGCTTGCGGATGCGCTGAATCGCTTGGAGCAGGAGGGCGTACGCGCGATCGTGCTCGATCTGCGCGACAACGGCGGCGGCTATCTCGACGCGGCCATCGCGGTCAGTTCCAAGTTCATTTCCAGCGGCCCCATCGTCTCGGTCGAGGAACGTCACGCCGATGTGACGACGTGGGAGGCCGACAACACGGCCATCTCACCGCTTCCGCTCGCGGTGCTCGTCAATGGGCACACTGCATCCGCTTCGGAGATCACGTCGGGCGCGATCCAGGACAGCGGCGTCGGCACGATCATCGGCACGCGCACGTTCGGTAAGGGCGTCGTGCAGACGATCTATCCTCTCGGCGACGGCTCCGCGATCAAGATCACGACCGCGCGATACCTGACGCCGCACAACCGCGACATCAACCATCTCGGGATCTCACCGGATATCACGGTGTCGGAGAACCAGCATCCCCGCTACGGTGACCCGCCGCACGACGTGCAGCTGCAGCGCGCGCTCGAGTTTCTCCAGAACCGACTTGCGCAGTTGAACGCGGAAAACTCCTAACCGGCTAAGAGACCCCGTCCCTCTTCTTGCGCGGGCGTCGCGTCGAGGCGCCCACGCTCGACTTCTTTGCGGTCGCTTTCTTACGTGCGCGCTTCGTCGCCGCCGGCGGAAGCGCAGGCTGTTCGGCCGCTGGAACTTCCTTCGCCTCCACGGGCGCCGCCGCGCGCGTTCGACGCCTTCGCGTCGGCTTCGCAACCTGCGGCTCCTCAGCGGGAAGCCTGATGCTCGGCGGTGGCGCCTCTACTGCCGGAGCGGCAGCAGGCGCGACCGCAAGGATGGATCCACCCCGTCCTCGGCGTCCGCGGCGCCGCCGCCGCTTACGTCCGCCCGGATGCTGCTCTTCAGAATGCGCGGGCTGCGCGGGCTGCGCGGCCGGCTGGCCGTCGAGCTGCGCCTCTGCGCTCTGAGCGGGGATTCCGACTGCAGACGCGGCTTCGAGCGTGGCGCGACCTCGCCCGCGCCCTCTGCGTCCGCGGCGCCGGCGCCGCTTGCGGTGCGCCTCCTCGCCGGAGGTGCCCTCGCCAATCACGATGGCGTCCGGCCGCTGCTGTGCCTTCGCTTCGGCTGCAAGCGCCTTGTCCTCTGCCTCTTCCTCTTCGGTAACCGTCGTAATGCCGATCGGCGGCCGTCCTTGCGCCTGCTTTGCGGCCTCTTCGGCAAGCTCGCGTAGCGCTTTGGTCTGTTCCGCCGCACTCGGTGCGGCCGTGCGCTTGCGCCTGCGCGCCTTCTTCGCAACCCCTGCCGTCATCATCTCGGCGATAACCGCGTCGTTCTCGTCGTCGACGTCGATGATGCGAATGCGCGCGGAGCCGCCGGAGTTGTTCGCGGCATTCTCCACCTCGACGACGCGCCCGTTCACGACCGCAGCCGCCGACGTCACCGTCGGAAGCCGGCCGGCGAGCAGCTCTACGTCGTGCTCGTCGCCGACGCGAACCGCTCCTTCGTCCTTCACCGCAGCGACGCGCTCGATGCGCCAGCGCTCTGGGTGGAGCATCGGATCGACGCGTACATAGATATCCTGACCGAGACTCTGCGCGAGCGCGCGGCACTCGTCCCGGTACCAGAACTCCATCTGCACCGCGACCGTGGGGGCGACGTAGACGACGAAATCACCGGCGCCGCTACGGCCGCGATCGCGAATCGCTCGAAACGCCTCGATGGCCACCGATTCCGGAGACATCACCGCGCCGAGGCCGTCACACGACGGGCACGCCCCTTGGAGCTGCGCGCCGAGATCCTTGCCGATTCGCTTGCGCGTGAACTCGAGGAGGCCGAGGTTCGAAAATGACTGGATCGTCGAGCGAGTGCGATCGCGGCGCAAGCCGTCCTCGAGGGTCTTGACCACGCGGTTGCGCGACGTTTCGCTGGACATGTCGATGAAGTCGACCACGATGATGCCGCCGATGTCCCGCAAGCGAACCTGCCGCGCAATCTCCGCCGCCGCCTCGACGTTCGTCTTCACGATCGTGTCTTCGAGATTCTTGCCGCCGGTGAACTTTCCCGAGTTGACGTCGATGACGGTCAGCGCCTCCGTCGTTTCGATGACGATCGATCCCCCAGCGGGAAGATTGATCTTGGGTCGCAGCAGGCGCTGCAGCTCCTCGTCGACGTTGAAGTCCTTGAAGAGGTCGTGCCCGCGCTCGTGCAGCTGGACGCGATCGAGATACTGCGGCCCCAGCAGCTGCAAGAACTCGCGGACGCGGCGATACTCGGTTTCATCGTCGATCAGCACGCGCTCGACGTCCGCGGTGACGAAGTCCCGCGCCGCCTTGTAGACGAGATTCATGTCCTTGTGCAACAGCGCCGGAGCGGGCGCGCGCTTGTAGGTTTCCAGAATGCCGTGCCACATGCGGATCAGGACGCCGAGGTCCGCGATCAGCTCGGCCTCGCTCACGCCTGCCGCCGCCGTCCGCACGACCGTCGCCATCCCCTCAGGGCGAATGCGCTTCATCACGCCCTTCAGACGGTTGCGTTCCTCGGCCGACTCGATCTTGCGCGAAACGCCGGAGAACCGGCCCGTCGGCATGAGGATCAGATATCGGCCGGGCAATGAGATGTTCGTCGAGATGCGCGCGCCTTTGAGTCCTCGCGGCTCCTTGACGATCTGCACGAGCACCTCGTCGCCGCGCTTCACCTTTTCGCCGATGGTAAATCCACTATGACCGTGCGTGATCTCGACGTCGCCGATGTTCAGCGGTTGCTTGTTGATGTCGTCGACGTACAGAAAGGCGTTGCGGCCCAAGCCGATGTCCACGAACGCCGCACCCATGCCGGGCAGCACGTTCTGAACCTTTCCCTTGTAGATCGAGCCGATGACGCGTTCTTCGCGTTCGATGTAGAGCTCGGAGAGCGTGCCGCCCTCCAGTATGGCGACCCGGTTCTCCCATGGGTCGCTCGAGATGAGAATCTCGGTTGTCAACTATCGTCCTCTGGTGGATCCGAAGATCCGGATCGGGAGTCTGGGGAAGCCATCGAGCGTTCGAGCGACCATATGGCCGTCGTCATCGCGCGGCACCGCCGCAACATCCCGGAATAAATCTTTGCGCCGGGCTTTCGAGCCTGCGTCAGTTTGCCCTTCTAGCAGTTGCTAGGAACCTGTCTAGGGATCACGCGTTGCCGAGCACGTCCCGGTCGCGTTGGCCGTAGATGTTCAGGAGCATTCCCACCGCGGCGAAGTCGGTGAGGAGAGCAGAGCCCCCGTAGGACATGAAGGGCAACGGGATCCCGGTGATCGGCATGATTCCCACCGTCATCCCAACGTTGACCAGCACGTGGAAGAAGAGCATCGCGGTCAACCCCGCAGCGAGCAGATAGCCGAAGCGGTCTCGCGCCGCGAAGAGCGTCCGAATGCCGCCGTAGAGCATCGTGCCGTAGAGGGCCAAGAGGAGCACCCCGCCGGCGAACCCCATCTCCTCGCCCAGCACCGTGAAGACGAAATCGCGCGAGTGCTCGGGAACGAAGTTCAGCTGCGTCTGAGTGCCGTGATAGAGGCCGCGCCCGAACCAATCGCCGTTGCCGACCGCGATCTTCGCTTGGTCGAGGTTGTAGCCCGCGCCTTGCGGATCGGCGTTAGGGTTGAGAAAGCTGAAGAGTCGCGCCTTTTGGAAGGGTTTGAGCAGGACGTTGGTCCCAACGGCGATCGCCGCTGCCAGCAACACGCCCATCGCGTAGATCACGAAGTCGCCGATCTTCGGCAGGCCGAAGAAGAGCTGTGCGCTGACGATCGCGAGCAAAACGAGCGTAGTTCCCAAATCGGGCTGCTTAAGGATGAGCAATGCCGGCAGCGCGACCGTCGCAAGCGGCTTCCACAAATCGACGAGGCGCTCGTAGCGTCCGCGGCAGAGCACGGCCGCGAGCGAGATCGCCAGCACGAGCTTGGCGGGCTCCGATGGTTCGAAGGTGCCGAGCGGGCCCAGCGATACCCAGCGCTGCGCACCGAGCGCCGCATGACCGCCGCGCAGGATGAATCCGAGCAGCAGCAAGTTGGCGACGTACAGCATCGGCGCCCACCGCGCCCACGCTCGATAATCGACGAGCGAGAGCCCGATCATCAACGGCACGCCGAGTGCGATGTAGAGAATCTGGCGCCGGTACTCTCCCGCCGCGCCTGGGTCGTGCAGTCCTGCGGACTGCACGCACAGTACGCCGAGCAGCGCGATCGCCGCACACGGAAGGGCGAGCGTCCAGTTGAAGTTGCGCAGATACCGCCGCAACGCGCTATCGCCACGCAATACCAGCGAGGCCACCTTAGCCTCGTTCGCCGGACAGGGTCACGAATTATTGTTTCTACGTCGCGGCGGCGGGCTCCGTGGGCGAGGTGCCGCTCGCGCGGCGGCGGGTGCGCTTGCGGCGTGGACGCGTCGGCGGAGCCGCGGGAGGCTCGGGCGGCTGCGGCCGCCGGACGGAGAGGATCGGAATGTTGGCGAGCAGCGCGACCGCGCGGTCTTGGCGCTCGAACGTCACCTCGATCTTCTCCCGATCGACCTCGACGTGCCGCGAGATGACGTCGACCAGATCGCGCTTCATCGCCTCGACGATCTCGGGGCTCAGTGCGAGATGATCGGTCATGAGCACGAACCGCAGGCGCTCTTTCGCCGCCGACGCGCTCGGCGGTGCGGCGCTGAAGAACCGGCGTAAGAACTCGATCATGCGCGGCCTCCTCGCAGGAGCCGCTCGAGGAAGCTCTGCTTTTTTAGCTCGACCGTCGGCATCGCTACATTCTCTCCCGCGACGCGGGCCGCGATCGCATGATAGGCGTTCGCGGTCGCCCCGTCGCGCCGCAGCGCGAGCGGTTCGCCTCGATTTGTCGTGACGATGATCTGCGGCTCGTCGGCGATGACCCCGAGCAGCGGCAGCCGCAAGATCGCGTCGACGTCCTCGACGGAGAGCATCTTGCCCTTTTGCACGAGCTGCGGTCGCAGCCGGTTGATGATCAGCTGTGGCCGGAAGCGATTTCCGAGCAGACCGACGACGCGATCCACGTCGCGCACGGCCGAGACTTCCGGCGTGCAGACCACGATCGCTTCCTGCGCGCCGGCAACGGCATTCCTGAAACCCCGTTCGATGCCGGCCGGCGAATCGATGAGCACGTAATCGAAACGCTCGCGCAGCGACGCGACGAGCGCGCACATCTTTTCCGTGTCCACGTCCTCCTTCTCCCGCGATTGCGCCGCTGCCAGAAGATAGAGGTTCTCGCTGTGCTTGTCGGGGATGAGCGCGTCGTCGAGCGTCGCACTCTCCTCGAGCACGTCGAGAAGATGATGCGTCACGCGATTTTCGAGCCCCAAGAGAATGTCGAGATTCCGAAGACCGATATCCGCATCGACGAGCGCGACGCGCGCGCCACGCCGTGCGAGCGCCGTTCCCAGATTCGCGGTCGTCGTCGTCTTGCCGACGCCGCCTTTTCCCGACGTAACGACGATCGCGCGACCGAGTTTGGTGATCTCGCCGGTCGTCGCGCGCCGCTCGTTCCCCTCGGCGGGATCGCCGTTCTGGGAGAGGAGATGCATCACACTATCCTGCTTTCAGGCCTGCGAACAGGCGGCCGAAGAGCCCCTGCCGCGCACCGTTATTGAACGTCGTGAACGGAACGATCTCGCCTTCGAGACGCCGCGCAATTTTCTGATAGACGGCTGCAAGGCGATTGGTCTCGTCGAGCACGAGCGGCTCGCCGCGATTCGTGGTATCGATGACCTCCTCGTCGTCGGGAACGATCCCCAGCAGCTCCACCGCGAGCACCTCGCATACGTCGTCGACGCAGAGCATATCGCCGCTGTGCACCATCTCCGGGCGCAGCCGGTTGACGATGAGGCGCATCGGCAGGGCGCGGTCGGTCAGCTTTCCGACCACGCGATCTGCATCGCGGATCGCGCTGACCTCCGGCGTCGTCACGAGGATCGCCTCGGCCGCGCCCGCGATCGCGTTGCGAAAGCCGCCCTCGATGCCGGCTGGACAATCGATCAGCACGTAGTCGGCAGCGCGCGCGGCCTGGTCGACGAGCGCCGCAAACTGCTCTTCCGTGACCGCGTCCTTGTCCCGCGTCTGCGACGCGGGCAGCAGCCAGAGCGCGGGAAAGCGCTTGTCACGAATCAGCGCTTGGCGCAGTTGGCATCGCCCTTCCGCGACCTCGACCAAATCGAAGACGATGCGTTTCTCGAGCCCGAGCACGAGATCGAGATTTCGCAAGCCGATGTCGGCGTCGACGAGAATGACGCGCTTGCCCGCCTTGGCGAGCGCCGCTCCGAGGTTCACGGTCGTGGTCGTCTTCCCGACGCCGCCTTTGCCGGACGTGACGACGATTTTTCGCGCGCTCAGTTTGACACCTCCGTGACTTCGCGGTCGAGCCGATCGAACGGCACGATGGTAATATGCGCGTCGCGCACGAATGCGACCTCCGGCTGTGCCGGCCGCGACGCGTTCTCCTGTTCTTCCGCCGCGATGCATGCCGCGATGCGCAGCTGCACGGGGCGAAGCTGCATCGCGTACACGCGCGCCCGTTCGTCGCCTTGCGCGCCGGCGTGCGCGACGCCGGCGAGCCGCCCGAAAACGAGAATGTCGCCCGTTGCGACGACCTCCGCGCCCGGGTTCACGTCGCCCACGACGACGAGATTGCCGACGTGGTGGAGCGCTTGACCGCCCCGCAGCGTTCCCGTGTGATACATGGTCGTAACCGCCTCGACCAAGCGCAACTGCGCCTCGCGCGGCTCGGTGCGGCGGACGCTCGGTTCGCCGCGCCTCCGGCGCGCTGCAATGTCAGAGCGAGCGCCGGCGAAGTCTGCGACGAGCGAGCGCGCAGAGGACGAAAGCCCCGGTGCAAGGATCTCGAGTGAGAACTCGAGCCCTTCGGCACGCGCCAGCTCCTCGGCCTCGGCTCCGCCGCGCAAGGCGCGCAGCGCGATGCCGCACTCGTCGAGAATCGCGCGGAGACGCTCGAGCTGCTCGGGCGCGGGAAGCTGCTCGCCGAGGACTGCGGTCGCGCTGCTTCCCCGGTAGAACTCGGGCTGGCGAGCAAGCCGAGCATGCAGTTCCGCCAGCGCCGCATCGAGGTCGCCTTCGGAGAGTACGACCTCGAGGCCCCTACCGGTACCGCGCAGCACGTTCATCGGGCGCAATTGCTGCTTGGGCCGTCCGGCCTCCCTTGTCGTCCACACGTCGTTCGCAAGTTCTTCGGCTTATCCACACGGAATTCACAGTGGAGCGCGAATACTCTGTGCCATGAAGCCGCTTCGTCGCGTCCTTCCGCTTCCGGTCATCGCAGCGCTGCTGCTCTCCTGCTATCCCGCGCGCTCCCTCGCCGTCACGACGCAACAGGAGATTCGGGCCGGTCAAGCCGAGGACGAGCAGATCACGCGCAGCGAGGTCGTGGAGACCGACCCGCTTCTCAACGCGTACGTTCAGTCAATCGCGAACAAGCTTTGGACGCAAGTCGCCCGTAGGGACATCCCCTACAACATCAAGGTCATCAAGGCGAGCGACGTCAACTCGTTCGCGACCGAGGGCGGCTTCGTCTACATCGATGAGGGATTGGTCGATTTCGTACAGTCGGACGATGAGCTCGCGAGCGTGATCGGACACGAGACGGGCCACATCGAGCGGCGTCACGTCGTCACGTTGAACTCGAAGGCGCAGATCCTGAGCCTCCTGCTCGGCATCGCATCGATTTTCTCTCCGTTCATTTACGATTTCGGGAATCTCGTCGGCGCAACGGTGATGGCGAAGATGTCGCGCGAAGACGAGCTGGAGGCGGATCGTTACGGCTTACAGCTGATGTCACGCGCTGGATACGATCCCCGCGCGATGCTGACGATGATGGCGCACATGAACGTGCTGGCGGACCAGCACAGCGATCTCGTCGACAAGTATTTGCAGGGTCACCCCGATCCAAAGGCACGCATCGCACACCTTCTCGGATATCCAGAACTCGACCCGACCGTCGTCACCGAACAGCAGCGCTTGGTGCAAGCCTTCTCGGACGCCGAGCGCGCCCGTTACTCTTACGCCGCGCTCGACCTCGGCAAGATCCTGCAATCGGACCCGCACAACGTCGAAGCCCTGCTCAAGCTCGCGCAAATGCAACTTGCGCTCGGCTTGACGAACAAGAGCGGACAGACGCTGGCACAGGCGGCACAGCTCGGCTCGCCGCAGGCCCGAGCCCTCGTCGCAGTGCGCGAGGCCGAGCTACGCGAGCTCGAGATCCATCGGCTCTCGTTGCTTCGCGTCGATCCCGACTTCAGTCGGCTCGATACCGCAGTGGACGGCGCGCGCCAGACGCTCGCCGATGCCGCGCAGCAGCTCGAGACGCGCCGTGACCAGGCCCGCGACCAGCTTAAAGCCGTCCAGGCGCGCCTCCAAAACGTCTCCTACGAGCTCCCGAATCTCGGCAACATGCAGATACGCCCGAACTCGCGGATGGCGGCCGTCGTCAGCAACCTCGAAGCGATGGCGCGCGCCGTCAACAGCGGCATCGACGACGCTTCGCAAGTGATCGGCAACATCGGCTCCCTACAAACCGACAAGGAGGGCGGCCTCCTGCTCGGGAGCCGCGAGATATTGAACGAGATGGCGGCGCCGCTTGCGATGCATCCGGTTCCGGACGATTCCCTGGCGATTCTTCCGTCCTACACGCACATGTTCGAGCAGCTCTCGCTTGCCGACGGCGACATGATTCGCTCCATCGACGCGTCGCGGGCATCGATGACGCTCATGGATCAAGGCGTCGGTGAGTTGGACGACTTTCTTCGCGAGCTCGACCATGCATATGTCAGCTTCGGCGACCTCGACGTCCCGGATTACAACGGCTTGCAGCCACGCATGAGCAAGGTGCTACAGGATTTCGACGCGGCCGCGACCGCGGCGTCGCAGGCGTCGCAGCTCTACAACATGGCCCGCGCACGTCAGCTCTCGGTTCGGATCACCCTGCTCGGGCTGGGAGGCTCGTCGCAGCGCTATGCGACGCTACAGTACGCGTTGCAGCAGCGGTTCGGTATGAACGGAATCGGTTATCACACGATGGTGCTAGACGGTCTCACGCCGGGTGACGTCGTCGCCGCTACGATTCTCGCGGCCGACATTGCGAGCACGCCGCAGGCGATCGTCGACGAATCGCTACGCACGCATACCCCCATCGTCGATCTCGCCAACGAACACGGCATGCACGCCTGGCCCCTCGAAATCTTCATGGGTCTGGTCTACCTCGACTACACCGACGACCCGACGAAAGAGCTGAGCGGCGCGGCGCCCGGGTCGCTCACCGTGGGAGTATAACGGCCGGTATGTCCTCGGCAGCGATCGGCGCGCGCGATCTCTTCGCGCTCGTGCGCAAGGGAATCGATGCGGAAGCGATCGGCGCGCGCGTCCGCAAGCCGTTCCGTTTTTTGCTCTGCGGAGATTGCGCACTCGTTGCCGAGCTGCGCGCGCTGCTCCTGAGCGGACACGCCGGCGTCGTACCGCCGGAGGCCGCGGCGTGCCTCGAAACGATTCCTTCCGACGGGTCGGCGATGCTGCAGGACGCGCAATCGCGCGCCGTGCTCTTTTTGGGCGGCCCGGGCGATCTCGCCGGCGCGAACATCGCGGTTCTGGAACCGCTCGGTCTCCCGATCCTCTGCATCACCGTCGACGCGCACGAGCAGCCCGCGGGGCCGCCGACGCCCCCGCTCGGCGGCACGTGGGCCGAATACGTCGTTCCGTCGCTCGCGCCGGCGGCACTGCGCGCGCGCGTTTTCCCGCACCTCGTCGAATGCTCGCGGGGGGCAGAGATCGCCGTCGGGCGAGCCTTGGCGCCGCTACGGGAGAGTGTCGCCGCGAAGCTCACGCGCGATGCCGCCGCCAACTCCTTGAAGGTTGCAATCGCCAGCGCCGTCGTCGACCACATCCCGCTCGTCGGTCTCGTCCTCGGAGCGATGGCGTCTGCCGGCGACATCGTCGCGATCACGGGCATTCAAATCGTCCTGCTCATGCACATCGAAGCGGCGTACGGTAAGGACCCCGACGTCCAACGGCTCTGGCGACTCCTTCCGGTTATCGGCGGCGGCCTCGGCTGGCGTGCCCTCGCGCGCGAGCTGGCGGGCTTCGTGCCGGTCGCGGGCATCGCGATCAAAGGGGCGATCGCGTATGCGGGAACGATCGTGGTCGGCGAAGGCGTCACGTTCTTCCTCGAGCACGGCAACCACATGACCAAGCAGGACGCAACGGTGCTCTACGAACAGACGAAGAGCGACGCGCTGCGCTTCGCACGCGACCTCGTCACCAAACTGCGCAAACCAGGCGAAGGAACCTAGGACCGGCTCCTAGAGCCGCTCCAGCAGTCCTTCGTCGTCGAGCCGCGCGAGATCCGGCCCAACGCGCGGGCGGATTCTTTGTGCGAGCCGTTCCGCCAGTTCGGCGCGCTTCTTCGCGGGAAGCGCCGTGCGCCGCTCCAGGAAGCGGTGGACGAGCGCACGCTCGTCGCCCGAAACGAGGTTCGTCGCCGCATACGAAACCTGCGACGCGGAAGCGCCCAACCCTTGCAGCGCCACATCGAGATCCAATCCTTCGCGTCGAATCCGCACGTCATAATAGTACACGGAGTAGAACACCATCTGCACGGCCCACGACACGACCGCAACGAGCGCGCTCGTGAGGGCGGCGACCGCTTGTAATCCGGGGATGAAAAGAAAGGCGAACTCCGCTATCGCGCCGAGCGTGCCGATGCCCCACGCGACGAGAAGCGCGACGAGCATGAGCACGAGCGCCTTCCGCCACTCCTGACGATTGAAGATTCGCTCGAAGCCGGAGCCGACCGACGCCATCACGGGCTTGCGCTCGATGACGACGGCGTATCCCGCGAAGAGCATGGAGAGCGCGAAGAGACCGCAGACGACGCATAACGCGACGAGCAGCGCGAGCCCAAGAAGCACGAGCGCCGTAATCGTAAGCGGCGATCGCGCGAGATCGGGAAAGGCGTTCGCGGTGGCGATGGAACCGAAGACGATGCCGACGCCCAACACCACGATCACGCAATACGCGCCGACGACCATGAGTATCTCAACCGCCAGTAAACCGAGGAGCTGCGCCCAGCGGGCGAAGGCCGTCGCGAGGCTCGCGCCGATGCTCGGCCGCCCGCCCGCATAGATGGCCGCGATGCCGGCGGCGACGGCGTTGAATGCAAACGGCGACAAGATGACGGTGACGACCTCGAACGCGTAGCCGAGCATCAACTCCGGATACGAAATCAGCCGCTCGAGCGCTTGCGGCGACGCCGGCGTTCCCGATGCTGCGTGGCGGAAGACCTCGATCATGCTCTGAAACGCTCCGGCTTGGGCGTCGAGCAGGAAGTACTGCGCGAGGACGAGCGGAACGAAGAGGACGATCAGTGCCGTCGCCGTCAGCGCAACGAAGTTGCGAACGTACACGGCGAGCGCGCGGTCGATGATCTCGCCGATGCCCAGGGGACGCAGCAGAACCGGAGCCGATGCATCCATGACGTCCGCGCCTTCTGGAGCATTGGGAGCGCCTCCTCGCGAAGCACGGACCGATGCCGCTTGGAACGCTCGCGTGGATCCGGCGTTACCCCGTCAAGAGCCTTGCCGGCGAACTCTTGCAGTCGGCGGAGATCTGGGACGGCGGTGTCCGTGGCGATCGGACGCGGCAGCTCATCGTCGAAAGCGGTCACGCGCGCGTAGGGCGCGCGTATCGCGGCATGGAGCACGAAGGGCTGCATCTCACGGGAGATACCGGCGTTGCCGTCGCGCTCGCGCGCGGGCGCGGCGTCGGCATTCGCGTCGAAAACGGCGAACGGTTCTATTTCAGCGGCGCGATCTCACTCATCTTCGACCGTTGGCTCGACGAGGTGAGCGCGCATGTAGGCTACGCGGTCGAGCCCGAGCGCTTTCGACCGAACTTCTTCGCGCAGGCTGCGGAGGATTTCCGTTTCGGTGAATCGGCGCTCGTAGGAGCGTCCCTCGACGTCGGCGACGTGCGACTGCTCGTCACCAAAGCGATCTCCCGCTGCGTGACGATTACCTACCACCCGAGCGGCGCCGCGCCCGACCCTCGAATCCTTCGCTACATCGCACGAGAACGCGACGCAAAGATGGGCGTTTACTGCGACGTGCTGCGTGCGGGGACGGCGCGCAGCGGCGACTCCGTACGCTTGGTCGAGCGCTGAACGTCGCGCACGATCGCTTCCAGCGCGTCGATGTACTCGAGAAACCGGCGACGTCCGGCATCGGTGATGTGGAGAATCGTCTGCGGACGCCCGGCGCCGGTGCGCCGTTCGGTGGCCACGATGCCTTCCTCCATCAGCGCGTGCAGGTGGCGGTTCAGATTGCCGTCGGTAAGATCGCAGGCGCTCTGCAGGCGCGTAAATGAGATTCCTTCGCTGCGCGCGACGAGCGTCGAGCAGATCGCAAGGCGCCCACGCTCGTGAAATACGCGATCGAGCTTCGCCGTGCTCATGCTTTTACCAACGTGTCGCGGCGCACGAAGATGCCGATCGCCGCCTGACCGATGCCGAACCCCGCGGGGAGCACCCACCACGCGAGCGCGATGTGCGATGGCACGAAGAGCAGCGCGACGCCGATTGCGAGGAAAGCGGCGCAGATCGGAACCACGCCCCGCGGAAGCATCGTACGCGATGCGAAGAGGCCGACGCCGTAACAGCCGTACCAGACGCCGGGAAGAAGAACGGTCTCGCCTCGCGCGAGAAGCGCGAACGAAAATCCGGCACCGAGCAGCAGCGCCGGGAGGATCGAGAGCCCGACCGTACGCGTCTGCCAGCGGTCACGCGCGCTCGCATCGCTCCAGAACCAGTTCAGGATCGCGCCGTAGTTCACGAGTGCGGCGAGCGCCGCGCAGGCGAACCAAATGGCGAAGTAGACGTGCTCCTGGTACGGACCCTGCGGTGCCGGAGCGAGGCCGCGCTGAGCGATGCCCGCAAGGACGGCCAAACCGCCCGAGATCATCGCAGCGATGCCGGAGTAGCCTTTGAACCGCTGCGCCATTGCCAGGCGCTCGCGGACCTCGGCGATGTCGGAGAGAGCCCGGTCCAGCTCGGTCATTCCCTACTTTGTACCACAAAGCCGGCGTCCAATCCAGCGCCTTCACGGGCACTCTCTCGGACGTGGGAGGCCATGGAGCCGGCGGGCTCCATCAGCGCGGTGCGGCACTGCTCGATCTCGTAGTCGGTGCCGCCGCCGCGCTGGTCGTCTTCTCGCTCCTCGTCGCTGTTCTACACGCGCTCGTCGTCACCGCCGCCTCGCGGCACGCCGTGATGCTGGCGCGTACCCAGAGCGATCAGCTGCTCGAGCGCATGCGCAGCGAGGCTGCGAGCGCGTGGAGCATCGCCGTGCCTGCAGCGGACATTACCGGCGAAAGCAACGCCGACGGTCACGAGGTGGACTTCGTCTCCGAAGACGCCACGCGGCGCATCTTTCACTGGGTCTATCGTTTCGACGCAGCAGCGCAGACCGTCACGCGCTACGTCGTCGCGGCGGGGAGCTCGCCTGCGCCGGGCTCGTCAGCCAGCGGCATTACGGGTTTTACGGCGCGTCTCTTCCCCGCGAGCGCGCTCACCGACCCCGCGAGCCCCATCTACGATCCGCTCTTCGCGGGTGCGACCGTCGTGCCGGTGGAGTACGCGTTCGGCGGCGGCGGCGCCGTCGGCGGAAACGCGCTCGTGCAGATCACGATCCGCGCCGCGCAGACATCGCGGACCGAACTCTTCTCGACGGGCGTCGCGCCGACGCAGTTCACGGTCGTCGTGCGGTACACGCCGCAACCGTAGCGTGCGTTTCACCGGCTTCCGGTTGACGCCGCCGCCGGCGAGAACACCGTTTGACTCCAGGACGCGCCGTATTTCCGATCCCGTGACGAGGGGAAGCTCTAGCTTGCTAGAGTGTCGTTCTACCCTCGAGCGATTTAGCGAGCGTGATCTCGTCCGCGTAGTCGAGATCGCCGCCGATGGGCAATCCATACGCAAGACGCGTCACCACGACGCCGAGCGGCGCGATGACGCGCGAGAGGTAGAGCGCCGTCGCCTCTCCCTCGGCGTTCGGATTCGTTGCGAGAACGATTTCCCTCGGACGCTCGCTGCCGACGCGCTCCAGCAGCTCGCGCAAGCGCACTTGCGCGGGGCCGATGCCGTCGATGGGTGAGATGAGGCCTCCGAGGACGTGATAGCGGCCCTTGTACGCACCGGTGCGCTCGATCGCGTAGACGTCTTTCGCCTCCGCAACGACGCAGATCGTGTTCTCGCGCCGTTCGTCGGTACAGATGTCGCATGGATCGCTCTGCGTCAAACCGAAGCAGATCGAGCAGAAGCGCACGTTGTCTTTCACCGCCAAGATCGCTTCCGCGAGCGACTGCGCTTCGTGCCGGGGGCGAGAGAGCAGATAGAACGCGAGACGCGCGGCGGTCTTTGGCCCAATCGTCGGAAACTTTGCAAACTCGTCGATGAGCGCTTGCAGCGGACCGGCGATCGATCCGGTCACGAGAGGCCCGGAATGCGCATGCCCCCGGTGACGGCGTTCATCCGCTTCTGCGACTCCTCGCCGACGCGTTGCAGAGCGTCGTTCGTTGCGACGACGATCAGGTCTTCCAGCGTCTCGACGTCGCCGGGATCGATCGCCTGAGGATCGATCTTCACGGATTTCACGCGCTGATCGCACGTCATCTCGACGCGAACCGCTCCTGCGGCGGCGGAGCCGCAGACGACCGTCGCCGCTAGCTCCTCCTGGACTCTCAGCATCTCGGCTTGCATCTTCTTGACTTGGGCCATCATGTTCGCCGGATTCATCATCTCTCTCGTATCACTTCGCTTGCATAATCGAACAGCTCGTCGGCATCTTCGGGCTCGGGCGCAGTAGCGTTCGCGCGCACCGAGCCGTCCACACGAACCTTTACCGCGAGCGCGACCCCCAACACGTCCTCGATTGCTCGCTCGATCAGCTTTGCGTGCTGGAGGAGCGCGTCTGCGATCCACGGCTCCGGTAACCCGAGCGTGATAGCCTTCGCGTCTACGGCCTCCACGACCGCTCGGGAGAGCGGAGCGCGCAGCGACTGCCGCTGCCCTTCAGCCTTCGATCGAATGCTCTGCCACGCAGCCCGAACGTGCTGCAACGAAAGGTCGCCCTGGCTCTTCGGTACCGCTTTCTGCGGCGGCGGCGCCGGCGGCGCTTTTACGGATGGCTGCGCTTCCCGGCGCTTCGGAGGCGCTGTGTCGGCAACGTCTTGCTGTTCGAGCATGAAGCGCAGCAGAGCGGTCTCGAGCTCCAAGCGCGGGTTACCGCCCATGCGCGCAAGCGCAAGTGCATCGGAGAGAACGCGCAACGCTCGTACGATCCTCGTCTGGGGAAGATCGGGCGCGATCCGCGTGGCTCGGGCCGCGTCTTCCGGAGCGAGATCGCGCGCCAGCAGTTGCGGATCGATCCGCGCCACGAGGATGTTTCGAAACTCTGCGACGAGCGTACGCGTCAAGACGGCGAGGTCCGCGCCTGCGTCGCTCGCCTCTTCGATCGCGCGCAGCGCGGCGGAGGCGTCGCATGCCAGGACTGCGTCAACGAGCGCCGCTGCCTGTTCCCGCCCAGCGGAGCCGAAGGCGAGATCGATCGTTTTCGCGTCGATCGTTGCGCCATTGCCGCCGAAGGCCGCCGCCTGCTCGAGCATGGTGAGTGCGTCCCGCAGACCGCCGTCGGCGCGATAGGCGATCGCCGCCAGCGCCGCGTCGTCGATGCGAATGTTTTCCGATTGCGCGATCTCGCGCATGCGCGCGATGATCACCGGGATCGAGATGCGACGAAACGCATACCGCTGACAGCGCGACAGGATCGTGACGGGCAAGCGCTCCGGCTCGGTGGTTGCGAGGATGAAGACCGCGTGCGGTGGCGGCTCCTCGAGCGTGCGCAAAAAGGCATTTGCGCCCTCCTTCGTGAGCATGTGCGCCTCGTCGATGATGTAGACTTTCATCCGCATGGCGGATGGTGCGAACTTCACCGCATCGCGTAGCGCACGGATCTCGTCGATTCCGCGGTTGCTGGCGGCATCGATTTCGAGAACGTCGAGCGCCGTGCCGTCGATGATCGCCCGGCAGTTTTCGCAGGTGTTGTCCGGCGTCGGGGTCGGTCCGGCAACGCAGTCGATGCAGCGCGCGAGAATCTTCGCAGCCGAGGTCTTCCCGGAGCCGCGCGGACCCGAAAAAAGGTACGCGTGGGCCAGTTTCCCGGCTGCGAGAGCGCTCGTGAGCGTGCGGACGACGCTATCCTGGCCGACGAGCTCGGAGAAGCTCTTCGGGCGCCACGCTCGGTACAGGGACATGCCTCACAAGCTACGCAGCGCCGTTTGGAGGAGCCTGCACGAGGGTAGACCCTGAACATCGCAACCTTTGCTCTCTATGCTGCGTAGTATAGAGAGCAGGGGGTTGGCGCCTCTGCCGCATTTGAATTATCGCTTCGAGCGATGACCGAGTTAAGATTGAGCTTCATGAATAGGGTGGATCTGAGAGCGGCGCTTTCCGATAAGTTCGGTTTTCAGCGCTTTTATCCAGGGCAGGAGGAGGTCGTTCGTCGCGTCCTCGGCCGGAAAGATACCCTTGCCATCCTCGCTACGGGTGCGGGGAAGAGCCTCACGTATCAGCTGCCGGCACTCCTCCTCGACGGGACGACGGTCGTCGTCAGCCCGCTCATCGCCCTCATGAAGGACCAGGTGGACATGCTGCGCGACCGCGGCGTCACCGAGGTCGTCGCCCTGAACTCGACCCTTTCCGAGGAGCAAGAGATCGCGGCGCGCCGGCGCATCGCCGCCGGCGGGGTCAAGATCGTCTACACGACGCCCGAGAAGCTCGAGGACGAAGCGTTTCTCACGCTCCTGCGCTCGATCGACGTCCCGCTCTTCGTCGTCGACGAGGCGCACTGCATCAGTCAGTGGGGCCACGATTTCCGGCCCGCCTATCTCGCGCTCGGGCACGTGATCGACCGGCTCGGCCGCCCGGCGGTTCTCGCGTTGACCGCCACGGCTACTCCAGCGGTGCGAGAGGACATCCTTCACCAGCTCGGCATCGAACACGTCAAGCCGATCGTCAAGGGCTTCGACCGCCCGAATCTCGTCTATGAGGCCTGCAAAGCCGACAAGGAGAGCGACAAGCTCAAGATCTTGGCGCGCCTTTTCTCCGGCGCCGAGGCGCTCGAAGGAACGGGCATCGTCTACACGGCAACGATCAAGAACGCACTCGAAGTGCAGCGCTATCTCGTTCAAGAGCTGCGTGTTCCAGCTGCCGTCTATCACTCCAAGCTGCACAAAGAAGACCGCACCACCGTTCACGAACTCTTCATGGACGAAAAGATTCGCGCGGTCGTCGCCACCAACGCCTTCGGTCTGGGCATCGACAAACCGAACATCCGATTCGTCGTCCACTACGATTTGCCGGGATCGATCGAGGCGTACACGCAGGAGGCCGGCCGCGCCGGGCGCGACGGCGAAGCTTCACGCTGCATCCTCATCTATCGCATGAGCGACACGCGCGTTCAGAACTACTTTTTGACCGGGAAGTATCCCGACATCGAGGAAGTGCAACGCGTCTTTGGAACGATCGAGGTCTTCGGCGATCAGAGCGCCGGCGTGTCGATGACCGACCTTCGCAGGATCCTTCAGCTGCCGCTCACCAAACTCAAAGTCATCCTCGCGCTCTTGAAGAAGTCCGGCTACCTCGAGCCCGTTGGGAGATCCGCGTACGGTCTTACCGAGGCCGTGCGGAAGAATCGCGATCTCATGCTGAGCCTCGCGAACTACGAAACGAAGAAGTCGTACGATCAGAGCAAGCTCTCGATGATGCTGCAATATGCCGAGAGTGGCGTCTGCCGTAGGCGCTTCATCCTCAACTACTTCGGCGAAGGCTTCGACACGGTCAACTGCGGCGCATGCGACAACTGCCTGCGCGCGGAGGCCAACGGCGTGTACGAGGGCTTGGTCGTCGGGCCGTTCAAGATAGCCGACGTCGTCTTTCACCGGAAGTTCGGGACCGGAACGGTCGAGCGGATGGAGCGGGACCTCGTGACGGTGCTCTTCCCGAGCTTCGGATACAAGACGCTCCTCGCGAGCGCCGTCGATCGCGCCGAGCCAAAGATCGCTTAGGCCGCCTTCGGCTCTTCGCCCGGAGTAGAATATCGAGCCTTCCACGGAGGAGCTTCTTTGAGAAGAGGCATCAAGTTCTTTGGAGCGCCGCTTGCGCTCGCGTGCATTCTCGTCGCGTTCTCTGCGCACGCGTTCGGTCAGGTGACGCCTTCGCCGAGCGCCCCGGCAGCTGCGATGCCCACGCCGGGCGCGCCCACCATTCCGCAGCCCGCCCCAACGCCGAGTCTCACCCCGACGCCAAGTCCGACGCCGACACCCACTCCGCCGCCGATCACCGTCTCGCCGGAAGCAGCCCAGGCACCGGTCGGCCTTTCCACGCAGCTCGCCGTTGGCAGCGCCATCATGCCCATTACGGCGATCGCTCGCGATCCGTCGATCGTCGGCGTAGCGATCGATCAGCAGACGCAGACTGTCACATTGACCGGCAGAGTACCGGGGACGACGGTCGTCACGATCGGCGATGCACGCGGCCTCACCAAAGACGTTCCCGTGACCGTCGCATATCAGGCCGGCAGCATACCGCCTTCCCTCGAGCTTCGCATCACCGGCAATCCGGCATCTGCGCAGTTCGTTCGCGGAGCGGTCGCGCGCGCCGTCGCGGCGGCAGTCGTGGCGCGACCGGGCGCTCAGGTCGTGGTCGGCCCTGACGACGTCACGTTCGAAGGAACGCTCGGTGAAGACGACGTCGCCAACGTCGATGCCGACGTCCTCGTTCAGGGCGAACAGTACTTCAGCGTCAACGGCACGGCGCGCGTACGCGTGATCGACGTGGCCACGCCGCGCATCGCACCGGACCGGCTGATGGTCAGCGACTTCCCGGAATCGCTCACCGAAAACGGCGTCCTCTTCACCGCCGATCTGCGCCTGAGCGCCCCATCGCGCTTTCTGTTCTTTCACTACGATCCGCCGGCGCAGCCGGATCGGCGCATCGTGCTCAGGGCGGAGAACGACGGCGGCGAGCCCGCGCTCGTGCAGTTCATCGCGGGCACGGGTCCGGCGACGACCAACGAAATGGAGACCGGCCACGATGCGGACACGACGTTCCTGGTTCGCATGATTCAAAACGAGGGCCAGCTCATTACGATCGGCGCGCACGCATCGGTGAATCTCGTCGAGGACGACCTGCCGCACGGCACCGTCATCAGCTCGCTGCTCCAGCTTCGTCTGCTCTCCGGAGACCACATACGCCTGACGCTCTTCGCGCAGAACGCCTCCGACGATCCCGACGCTCCCATCACGCAGACGGACCTGCTCGTCGGCGCGCAGCGTCACGCCCGGGGCATCTACACCGTGCCGGAGTTCCATCAGGAGCGTGCGTGGAGCGTCGACGATCCCTATCTCGACCTGCGCATCGGGCAACTGCCGCTCCATAATACCCTACAAGGCGAGGCCCTCTCGGGCGATTACGGCGTGCTGCAGTCCTTCGTCGTGACGGTCCAGAACCCGACCGCGCAACCGCAGCCGATTGCAATCTACGAAAACCCGCGCGGCGGCCGCGCGACGGGAACGTACCTCATCGACGGCGTCCTGGTCCAGTCGCATCAAGTACCGCCGTTCTCGCGCTACAAGATACGTCAATACGTCGTTCCGGCGCGCGGCTTCGTACGCATCACGATAGAGACGATGCCCGAGGGGGGGTCGAGTTATCCGCTCGATTTGATCTTCGCTCCCGACGACGGCAGCGTGCCGCCCGGAGCTCCGGGCTCACCGGTCTACTAGGGCATTTCCGAGAACGGCGCGATAGATCTCGCGCACTTTTGCGGCACAGGTGCTCCAGGAGAAGCGTCGGGCGCACTCTTCGCGCGATGCCGCCGCAACGGCGTCTGCCTCGCCTTCGAGGGCGCTCTCGAGCGCCCTCGCCCAGCCGTCAATGTCCTCGAGCGCCAGGGGCGTTCCATCGGAGCCGACGACCTCCGGCAGCGACGCGCGGTCGCTGACCACGCACGGAAGGCCCGCGCAAAGCGCCTGCGCCGCCGCGTAACCGAACCCTTCGTACTGCGACGGGACCGCCGCGACCGCCGCCGTTGCGTACAGGTCGAGCAGCGCGCTGCGGGATACGTAACCGCGAAACTCAACGCGGTCGGCGACGCCGAGCTCGCGCGCCGCCGCGACGCACGCCTGCCGATACGGCGTCGCCGGGCCGACTGCAACGAGCCGCGCGCGCGGAAGGCGTGGCAAGAGGCGGATCAGATGAGCGAGATTCTTGCGCGGCTCGATGGTCCCGACCGCGAGAATCGTCTGCCTGTCGCTTTCGCGGCGCACGCGTGCAAAGTCGCTCGCGACTCCCGGTGCTACGACGTGTACGCGCGACGCATCGATGCCCCCGGACACGGCGAGCAGCTCCGTACGGGAGAATGCCGAGTCGGCGAGGACGGCCGCAGCGCGGCGGTATCGAGCAACCGAAAACTCTCCGAAATAGCGCCGCGCGTACCAGCGCGCATGTCGTTGCACGCGCATCCACGCGACGTCGTGCACCGTAACGACGATCGGCATACTCCGCACGAGCGGAACGGTACCGGAGGCACAGTGCAGCAGCGCCGCTCCGCTGCGCGCCGCCAGACGGGGAAGCAGCACCTGATCCCACAGCACCCGGCGGTCGAACCGCCAAGGATCGATCCGCACGTCGCGCACCTCGATCACGTCCTCGCCAGCGTCGCGTAGCGCTGCGACGAGACCGCGCACGTACTCGCCGATGCCCGTGGCGGTGCCGACCCCCAGTTGCGCGTCGAGCGCGATCCTCAACGCGAAGGCCGGGTTCGCATCCGGGCGATCGCGGCGAGTGCCGCGATCGCGCCGGGGCTCTTCGGGTCGACGCTCAAGACACGATGATACCAGCCTCGCGCAGCGCGGACGTTCCCCAGCGACAGCTCCGCGCCCGCTGCCGCCAGCAGATACTTCTCGGAGAGCGGCGACAACTCGACGGCCGCGATGTCGTCTCCCAGCGCTCGCCTGCGCCATGCCGCGCGGTGCGCACCGGTCGTCGTGTTCGACGCCGCTTCTGCAAGAAGTCCCATCGTCCAGCACGCCTCGGCAACGGCATCCGGATGCGTTTCGAGCGACGTCAGACTGGTGCGTACGCGACGCTCGACCGCGTAGGCGCGGGTCGGATCGGAGTGCGCTAGTGCGAGCACGTACTGCTGCAGTGCGGCGATGTCGGGAGCGGCAAAAAAGTACTCCATCGCCAGCACCCGGTCACCGCGCGCGAGTGCGATGCGTCCCAGCAGCTCGTTGCGAATCGGCGTCGGCGGTAGCCGAAGAGCGTGGCGTAGCGCGCCCGTACGATCTCCATGAGCCGCGTCGTATTCGGCGAGCGTCGTTTCTATGTACGGTGCCGGGGCGACGCGATCGAGCGTACGATAGATCTGCAGCGCCACGACGATGGGCACGCGCGTGGGAAGCGTTCCGGGCGCTGCGGCGCTCGCACAAAATGCGTCAGAGGCGAGCTGGACTGCGCAAAACGCAACGAGCACGAGCGCGACGGCTGCGCCCGTGACGACTCGCACCACGCGTCGCCTAGCCTGCTAGAACTTGACGGTCAGGTTGAGGTTTTCGCGCAACTGCGTGAACTCCGCAGGCAGGAGATTGTCTTGATAGCGATATTGCTGCGCCGAGAACGAAAGCGCGCTGGAGAGCCGCGGAAAGAGGAAGGTGATGTTACCGGTGTAGGTGTCGTTGCGAGCATCGAGCCCCTCTACCGTTGCCGGTACGCCATAACCGGTTATGAGGCGTTCGGTGTTGTATCCGAATCCGAGCAACAGCCGCGGCGCCACCGGGACGGCGAACGCGGCGCCTACAGAGGAACGGCTCACGCCCGAGTAGCTCGGGACGAATACGGGCAGCGTGTTGTCGATACCCGAGTTCGGCGTGGTTCCGAACGCGGCGTTGAAGCCTGCCAAGACGCGGAGATTGCCGACCCGCAGGGAGACCGGTATCTGAACGTTCTGCGCGAGGCCCGAGCCTGGCGCCGAGGTACCCTCGAGCGCGCTCTGCGTCACGAACGAGGGGACGCTGCTCGTCGACACGCTCGGGAACGAGAAGGCGCCGGAGCGTTCGTCGGACGCGAAGCGCGTCGGGGGAAGCGCTTCATAGGCGGAGGTTACGGGCGCCGACACCGGCACGTGAATCGAAACGCCGGGGTGCGGCTCGGGAGGCCGGCTCACGACGTAGGTGAGCGCTTGCGCTGGAGCAGCGGGAAAGTGCGCTACGACCGCTGGCGCTCGGACAGGTACATCGACGGCCGTTTGCGCTGCGCTCGTAATACTGACGACGAAAGCCGCCGCGCGCAGCGGCGACTCGCTGCGAGCGTCGAGATTCGAAATGCCCAGCCGGGCCTGTGCGTCGGACGTCTCTCCGAAGACGCGCATCAACAGCGTCGCGCGCAGGTCGGGGGTGGCCGAGAAGAGCGTGGAGGCGCGCGCGCAGGCAGGCGCAACGACGAACGTTGCGATCACCAGCGAGCCGATAAGCCGGCGCATCTTTCCTCCTCCCCTCACCCCGGGCCTGAAATCTACGACGGCTGGGCCGTTTTGCCTTCGTTGCAGGCGACCCAGCGCCGAGCGATGATCTCCGCCGCGTAGTCGTCGATCGGCCTCGGAGGGAAGCGCAAGCCCATGGGAAGCAAGCGTTGGAGACCTCGCGCCGGATTCTCAGCATAGTACAGCCGGCGGGCTCGCAGGGTCGTCTCCCGTTCGTCGACGAGGCGTACCGGCAGCCCCAGAGGCGCGAGCGCCGCAGCGATCTTTCCAGCATTCGTCCCGGCACCGAGCGCGAGAACTTCGACGGGGTGCTGCCGCAGAAGGGCTTCCAAGCGCCCGTGCAGGCGGTCGACCGGCTCGATGCCTCGTGCGAGAACGACCCCTCGATCGCCGAGCAGTGCGTATCCCGCTTTGCGCGTCCCCGGATCTATGCCGAGGACCCCGCTCACCTGCTCCTCTGCGGAACGAGCACGATCGCGATGGAGATCGCGCCCGTGTGCGGGTAGATGTCGTCTGCTGCGTATGCGGTGAGGTAGTAGAGTCCGCCGCGGCCGAGCATCTGCTGCATCTGCGAGACGTCGGGAACCAGCTCCGTCGGCTGCACGTAGGTCGCCAAGTACGTCGGCATGTGCGCGTACTCGGCGTTGATCGTGACGTGCGCGAACAGCTCGCGTAACGCGATGTTGATATTGGCGCCGCTGTTTCCCGGGATGTCGATCTGCGCGACGAGCTGCCCGCGCGAGAGGACGCGCACGTCAGGTACCGCGTTGAGTGAAAAGCGGAAGGCGTCGTTGGCGAAGAGATTCTGGTCCGAGACGGCCGTGACCATCACGTTGGATTGCGAGAGCTCGGCCTGCAATGCGGCATCGTTCAAGAAGTCGTGCAGCGTCTTGTCGACGTTGTGCGGTACCACATAGGGCCGCAGGCCCCAGCTGGGATACGTCGCGTTGATGTATTTGACCGCTTCCATGTAGAAGGCTTTGAGCTGCTGCTCGCGCACGGCCTCGGACTGCGCCCGCTGCAGGATGAGGCGGAAGGGGGTGATGAGCTCGCCCGTGGGAAGAACGAGACGGCCGTTCGTAACCTTGGCCTCGAGCTGTTGCTCGCGTTGCTGCAACGTCGCGATTTGGGCATTCAGCGCGGAAAGGTGGAAGAACGCCGTCTTCACCTGTTGGGACGCAAAGATCGCGACGAGCGTGACGACCAAGGCGATCACGACGCCCGTCGCGACGGCAATGATCGTCGACGTGTACCGCGGACGGATTCCGAAGAGCGTCAGACGCCGGCGCCCGACTTGGTGCCCGACGCGATCGCCGACGTACGCGACGCCGCCCGCGATGACCAAGATAATGACGATGTCGCCCGCGCCGCGGATGAAATCAGCCCACGTCACTAGATTGCCGCTGCCTTTCGAACGCGTGCCAAGCCGATGGCCGTGAAGATGACGTTTGGCATCCACGCCCACAGCGGCGCGAGAAAGATCACCGCCTCGCCGACGTACGAAAAGATCGTCATCACGACGTAATAGACGAATACGATCCCGACCGCAAGGCCGAATCCGAGGCTCGCGCTTGCGCCCCCTCGGAACGAGCGCAACCCGAATGGAATGGCGATCAAGACGAACACGAAGCAGGCGAAAGGCTGGGCGAGCTTTTCCTGATACACCGTCACGTACTTGTGCAGCTCAGTCTCCGTCAGCTGACCCGTCGAGATGATGCTCGCGATTTGCGCGCGGCTCATCAGTTGTGGGTCGTCGTGAGAAATCCGCTTGACGATATCGGTTGGCTTTTCCCCGAGATCGACCTCCTGCTCGGGGACGTTGGGCTCCGAAATCGTCGAGCCATCGGCGTTGAAGCGATAGGCGCTCGCATTGCGGAGGATCCACTCTTTTGCCGCGAACTCGGCTTGCTGAGCAAAGATGATCTGCGTCGGGGAGCCGGCGCGGTCGTACTGGATCAGGGTTACGTTCAGCAATGCCTGCGAATGCGGCTCGTAGGCCGTCGCGATCGTTACCTGGCGTCCGCCGCCGGGCAACGGCGCCGACACGGTCAGATCGCGATTGAACGCGCTCGTGTGGTTGAGGGCCGTCGTCTCGATCGCGGAGACCTCGTCGTTCGCGAAGGGGACGACTCCTTCTTGGAGCGCGTACATGACGAGTGACATCACGAGCCCTGCAAAGAGCAGCGGCGCGATGATCCGTGGAAACGTGATTCCGCTCGTCTTCATGGCGTTGATCTCGCTGTCACCCGAAAGCCGCTGCATCGCGAGCAGCGTCCCCAGCAGCAGCGCCATCGGGATGACGAACACGACCTCTCCCGGCAACTGCCAGAGAAAGAGCCCGACCGCCGTCCACAGAGGCACGTGGTCCTCGCTGACGAGGCGTCCCGTGGCCAGCATCTGCGTCGCGGCGAACACGAGGGTGAACGCGGAGAGCCCGAAGCCGAACGGGGCGGCCAGCTCGGCGAGCATGTATCGATCGAGAATCGTCGGTCTGAACGCGACGACTGCGCGAAGGCGCGGCAACGTACCGATGATGTTCAGAGCCGGAAGCTCTCGCCCAGATAGAACTTGCGCGCGATCGGCGAGTCGAGCACCTCCTGCGCGCTGCCCGATACTTCGATGCGGCCATTGTTCATGATGTAGGCGCGGTCGACGATCGCTAACGTCTCGCGCACCTGATGGTCCGTGATCAACACGCCGATGCCGCGATCGCGTAGCTGCCGAATCATCGCTTGAATATCGGCGACGGCGATGGGATCTATCCCGGTGAAAGGCTCGTCGAGCAGCAGGAAGGACGGATCGATGGCGAGCGCCCTCGCCACCTCGACGCGCCTGCGTTCTCCGCCGGAGAGCGCGTCGCCACGCGCGTTGACGAACGCGCGCAAGCCGAACTCTTCCAGCAGTTCCGGGAGCCGGCGCTCTTGCTCGTCGTGCGACACGCCGCTCTGTTCCCAAATCAACCGAATGTTGTCGCCGACCGAAAGCCGGCGGAAGATCGAGTTCTCTTGCGCGAGGTATCCGATCTTGTTTCGGGCGCGCTCGTACATCGGCCGGCTCGTCAAATCGATTTCCTTCTCGCCGTCGAAGAGCAGCACGCTGCCGCCGTCGGGCTTGACGAGCCCGACGGTCATGTAGAACGTCGTCGTCTTCCCCGCGCCGTTGGGCCCGAGCAGTCCGACGACCTCGCCGACATGTACCTCCGCGCTCACACCGTTCACCACGGTGCGCTCGCCGTACCGCTTGACGAGACCGCGGATGCGTATCGTCCTCTCGCTCACTGCATCCTCGCCTTGGTAAGTGTGATATCGGTGTCGACGCTGTTGCCTGTAGCGCGCATTCCATGTCCGTCCGTGATGACCACGTGCCCTTCGCCGTGGACCGTCTGCGTCGACCGGTCGTACCGCAGCCGATCGCAGCGCAGCGTCATGCCGGTGGCGGTGCGCGCGCGAACGGCGTCGTTAAGCACGATCGTGTTCTGCGCCTCGTCGACGATTGCTCGGGACGCGTCCGCCGCGAGCCGCGCACCGCCCTTGCCGTAGAAGGTGACGTGCACCTGGAAGAACGTCGCCACGGAGGTTCCCTGCGTACCGCTGCTCTCGTACGAGTGCGCGATCAGGTCATACTCCTTTTGGTTGTTTCGCTGCCGCATCGTCCATCGTACCGGCTGGCGTGCCGTCCCGGTGCCGGTAATGTGCAGCCACGGTCCTCGGCCGCGATGGACCGAGGGTCGAGGAGAGGCGGCCGGTGCGGGCCCGTGCGGACTGCAGGCACACAGCCAACAAGCGGCTCCGCAGAGCAAAGCGATCGTACGGCGCACGCTAGGGCACGTCCCGTTCCATCAGGCCGTCGCGCGCCGCTGCCAAAGCAAACGCCATCGTCGGCAACCATAATCCGAAGATCACCACACTCACGGTATCGATCAGCCCTTGCACGAGCGTCCCCGCGAGTCCCGCCGCGCAGGCAAGCGCGATGACGGCGTGTCGAGGCTCGGCCGACTCGATGCGGCGGCGCAGCTCGGCGACGAAGCGCCACCACGTCCAGAGGGCCGCCGCGAACCCGACGATGCCGATCTCGGCGAGAAGCGTGAGGTAGACGCTGTGCGCGTGAAACGCGATCGCATCTCCGTCAGGAGTGCGCACGAGCGCGTAGAGATGCGAGAACTCAAACGGCCCCACGCCCGTCAACGGAAAGCGATCGATCACCTGGAACGCGGCCTGCCAAATCGAGATGCGCGTATAGTTCTCGCTGGGATTGTGCGCGACGTTGAAGAGCAAGAGCACCGCACCAAGGCCGGCAATGACGATTGCCGCCGCCGCAAGCACCCCCGTTCCCCACGCGCGCCGACGCATCGCAACGAAGAACGCGATCGCAGCAGCGAGCCCCATCCATCCCGCACGCGAGAACGTCAGCGCGAACGCAATCGCTCCGCAGAGCAGCGTGCAGAGCGACGCGAGACGGAGTGCCCGGCTGCGCGTCGTTACGGCGACGCCGTACGCAATGGGCAGCAACACGACGAGATAACCCGCAAGCTCCCCGGGTAGGACGAAGGTTCCGATCGCTCGTCCGTGCCCGATGACGTACTGCGCAACGGGGCGTCGAATCGCAACCATTATTATGGCGGCAATCGACGCTGCAAAGCACGTTGCCATCATCGACCAGACGACGGCGCGCGCCACGCCGGGCGCGCGGTAATACCGAAGCGTCGAGAGATGCCAGACGACGCCGAGTCCGAAGATCGCGATGAAGATTGCGCCGCCGCGCGGGTCGAAGCCGAGAATCGCCGCGAGCACCGCAGCGCCAAGCCACGCGAGCAGCGGCACTAGCGTCGGCGGCGCTTCGCGCGGCGGCATCCACAGCCGCACGAGGAAGATAACGCCGAGCAGGCCCAGCAGTGCGAGCAGCGCTGCGGCAGCCGGGACCGGAACGAGCGAGATCCCGGGCGGCTGGACGTACGTCAGCATGATGAACGCGGGGAAGAGCGGTACGGCCGCGTTGACGAGCGCAAACGAAGCGGCGGTAAAGACGCGCATTCTACGCCGCCTCGCGTGCGAGCGCAACGATGCGCTCTGCGATGCGACGAGCGCCGCCCGCCGGCCCCATACGCTCGCGTCCGAGTTCCCCGAGCCGGGCTCGGCGCTGCGGGTCGTCGAGCATGTCGCGTAACTCCCGGGCCGCCGAGTCGAGATCGCCGGAGATCATCACCAATGCATCGCCGAGCAGTTGCGTCTGCCGGCGGCGGTACCATCCGTGTTCGCGGTCCGTACCGCGTGAGACAGCGAGCACGGGCAACCCGGCAGCGACCGCAGCTTCATTCGCCGTTCCCGCCTGCCCGAGCACGACGGTGCTGCCGTTCAGCAATGCGCCGACGTCGCCGCACCACGCGCGCGCCAGAACGCGGCCACCGTTCAGGACGTCGAATGGGACGCCGGGCATCAGCGCCGGCCGCACGGCGTAGGTTGGCGTCAGCGCCGAGACCATGTGCGCCGCGTCGACGTTCGGCGCGAGGGAGAGGACCGCCCCGATTCCCGGGCGTTCGCGTGCGACCGCTGCGACCACGTCCATGAGAAAGGACGCATTGTCGTACGCTTCTGCTCGGCTTCCGGGCAGAAGCGCGACGACGACGTCGAAGCCCTCGATCGCCGGCGCGAGCGTGGGGCCCTCCGCGGGCGCCGCGAAGAGATCGACGATCACGTTTCCCGGCGCCTCTGCGGCAACACCGTGCCGGCGAAGGTCGTCGGCCGTCGCTTCGTCTCGCACGAAGACCTCATCCGCATGTCGCAAGACGCGGCGCTCTCCGAAGCCGTAGCGCGCAGTGAGCACGCTCTTGGCCGTCCCGACGAAGACGGTACGCGACCTGGCGCGCAGCGCCATCCACAATGCGTACGCGTCGCCCGTCGCAATGACGGCATCGTACCGTCCGTGCGACGCACGCAACCAGCGCCATTGCTCCAGCGTCAGTCCGAGAAGTCCGGCGCGAAGATCGCGCAGGATGTTCGGAAGATTGAACATGGCAATCAGACCGCCGCTGGGCATTCGCCGTCGCGGGCCGACGTCGCGCGCATGACGCGCCGGGATGTCTCCGACGAGCGCGAGATGATCGATCTCGATCGCCTCGCCGAGGCCGCGCAGCTCCGCGGCGATGCGATCCGCAATCGCGATCTCCCCATGACCGTTGCTCACGAATAGCAATCGCATGCCTCGCTACGGCGCACCCAAGAGCGGCAGTAGATCGAACCGTGCAACGCGATGCCGCCGGCTCGCGGCGTCGTATTCGAGCTCGGTTCGAGACACGTATCGCCCGTACGGCCCGGCATGAACGATCGGTACGTCGCCGACGTACTCCGGCTCGAAGAGCGTATCGTGACTGTGACCACCCAGAATGAGATCGATGCGCGGGACCGCGGCCGCAAGCGCGCGATCGAGACGGAGGCCGACGTGGGAGAGGACGATAAGTGCTTCATCCTCGGGAACCCTCGCCGCGTACGGCGCAATCGCGTCCGCCGGCAGCAGGAAGCGCCAGCCGAAGACGCGCTCCCAGGGGCTTGCGACCGGATACTGCATGATCAGCAAGCCCAAAACGTGCACGCGAGGCCCGGCGTCGCCTCCTAGCACGAGCGACGGCACGAACGGCAGCGCGCGTCCCTTCGTGTCGCGCAGATTCGTGCATACGAGCGGGTGGCGCATCGCGCGCGCGCGAGCGCGCAAGAGCGGATAGAAATAATGGAACTCTCGATTCCCGATTGCTTGCGCGTCGTATCCGGCACGGTCGATCTCCGCAAGGATCGGCTCGCGCCGGTGGTAGACAGTTTGGCTGCCGCGCAGCGAGTCGCCGCAATCGAAGAGATATCCCGGGCGCTCGGCGCGCAGACGCTCCAACTGCGGCGCAAAACCCCGGCGATCGTGCAGATCGGAGGTGTGATAGATACGGGTCATGGCGCCTCGCTGCCCGCGGCGAGACCGACGGCGAGCTCCGCGCAGCGTTGTAACGCATCGCCGGCTCCGAGCGCGGTTCGCACGCGCGCGAGCCTTTCACGCGCCACCTGTGGAGCAGCCAGCAGTCGATCCATCGCGCGCGCAAGCGCCTCAGGAGTCGCGTCGTCCTGCAGGTACTCCGGCACGATCTCTTCGCCGGCAACCAGATTCGGAAGCGTGATGAAGCGCCCGCCGTGGATGCGGCGCTGGATGCGCCGTCCGTACCAGACGACCGCGCGCGACACGACGTAGAGTGCGATCGTAGGAACGCCGAGCAAAACGCTCTCGAGCACTGCGGTTCCCGAAGCGCACCACGCCGCGTCTGCGTCGCTTAGCGCCGCGCGGACCCCCAGCTCGACGCTTGCATTGCGTACGCCGGCGCGTTCGAGCTCGCCGGCCAACTCTTGCGTTGCGCGCGCGTCGGACGCGGCAACCGTGGCGCGGACATTGGGACGCAGCCGGCGCAGCTCCTCGAGGGCGCGTACGAGCACGGGAACGTGATGACGCAGCTCGCCTTTGCGGCTTCCCGGCAACAACGCGACGACGCCGCCGTCGCGCGGCGGCACGGCACGCGGTTCGTGCTCCCGATACTCGCCGAGCAACGGATGGCCGAAGTAGCGGATCGGTAGCCCGAGGCCGCGATAGAACGCCTCTTGGTGTGCGAACGCCGTAACGGGCACGGTCCAGCGGCTCACCGTGCGCGCGGTGCGTTCGCTGTCGAGCCAGGCGGCAGGTGGAAAGAGGTAGAGGATCGGGCCGGCGTAGTGCAGGCGCTCGCGCAGCGTTTGCGCCAAGCGAACGTTGAATACGCCGAAATCGACGAGGACGACGAGATCCGGCTTCGTGCGCGCGACGTGCAGCGCTGCGAGCCACATCTGCAGTAAGAGCTTGGGAATGCGAGGAATGGCCGCAAGCGGTCCCATGGCTGCCCAGCCCGTATGATCGCGCCAGAGGACGATTCCCTCGTCGCGCATGCGCGGCGATCCGATGCCTTCGAATCGTGCGCGCGAGTCGCGAGTACGGATTTGCCGCACGAGCAGCACGGCGCTCAGCTCGCCGGACGGCTCACCCGTAGAGAGAAAGTACGTCACTGGTCCTCGGAGGAGTCGCGATGAACCCCTATTTTAGAATCCCGCGCTGAGAGGGCGCTTCGAGAAACGCGATGATCTCCTGGCCACGGTCGGTCTCCACGGAGTCTTTCATGGCCTCGATCGCCCGAGAGACGTTCATCTTCGGATCGTAGAGCAGTTTGTAGAAGCGCTTGATCTCGTTACGTTCGTCGGGCGAGAACCCGGCGCGGCGAAGGCCCACGCTGTTGAGGCCGTAGGGCTTCGCCGGGTTTCCCTCGACGAGAAAAAACGGCGGCAAGTCCTTGTTGATCTTGCTCATCCCACCGACCATCGCGTAGCGTCCGACGCGCGTGAACTGATGCACGCCGGCCATGCCACCCAGGAGGGCGTAATCGCCGATCTCGACGTGCCCGGCAAGCTGCGCCAAATTGCTCATCGTCACGCCGCTGCCGATGACGCAGTTGTGCGCGATGTGCACGTACGCCAACAGCAGACAGTCGTCGCCAACCGAAGTTACCGCCTCCGCTCCGGTGGCTCGCTGAATCGACACGTATTCGCGTAAGACCGTGCGATCGCCGATCCTCGTGTACGCACGCTCGCCCGCGTATTTTCGATCCTGCGACGCGGCGCCGATGGTGGCGAAAGGGTAGATCGTGCAGTCCGCCCCGATTTGCGTCCAGCCGTTGACGACGACGTGGCCTTGGAGCATCGTCCGCGCACCGACGGCCACGTTTTCGCCCACCACGCAGTACGGCCCGATCTCGACGTCTGCCGCGAGCTGAGCGCTCGGGTGCACGATTGCCGTGGGGTGGATCATGCGTGCAGGATGGACGCGTCCGCGCCGACCATGCGATCGTTGGAGTTGATGGAGAACATCAACTCTGCGATACAGGCGATTTGATCGTCGACGCGTGCTTCCGCTTTGACCCAGCCGATGTTGCGTCTGTGGCGCAACATGCGAATCTCCATGTCCAGACGATCTCCGGGGATGACCGGCCGGCGAAACTTTGCGTTGTTGATGCCAACGAGGTAGGGGATCTTGCGCGAGAACTCGCCCCGGCGTAAGACGACCGCTCCGCCCATTTGCGCCATCGCTTCGATCTGGTACACGCCCGGAAAGAGCGGGTAATCGGGAAAATGCCCCATGAATACCGGCTCGTTGAACGTGATGTTCTTGTAGCCGCGTACGAACAGCATCGGCTCAAGCTCGGTGATGCGGTCGACGAGCAGCATCGGGTAGCGGTGCGGCAGAATTTCCATGATCCGCCGGATGTCCATCTCGCCCATGCGCCTACGCACTCCGCGCGGCAATCATGTCGCGTTCCCGCCGCCGGAGCTCCCGCATTGCGCGTACGTGCAACTCGTGCCCGGTCTTTACGGCAATGATGTCGCACTGCGGCCATCGGCCTAGGAGCGCGACGTCGCCGAGCAGGTCGAGCACCTTGTGACGCACCACTTCGTCCGGCCACCGCAGATTCTGCATTGGACCGTCGGGAGCAAAGACGAGTGCGTTGTTCAGCGAGCCGCCTTGCGCGAGCCCGCGAGCACGCAGCGCCTCGACCTCTCGCAGATATCCGAAGGTGCGGGCGGGAGCGATCTCGCGCCGGTACGCGAGCGGGTCGATCGTCGAATCGAAATACTCGACGCCGATGGGAGCTGGGAAATCCGCGACGAATCGCACGCGCAACCGTTCGCTCGGGAGGAGGATCAACGCTCGATCCTCATCGCGCATCTCGAACGGCTCGGTTACTGAGAACGTGCTGCGCGGTTGCGCTTGCTCTTCAATGCCCGCGTCCGCAAATGCATTCGAAAAGGCTTCGGCGCTTCCGTCGACGGCCGGTATCTCGCTGCCGTCGACGACGATCTCCGCGTTGGCAATACCCATGCCCAACACCGCGGAGAGCACGTGCTCGACGGTCGATACGCGCTGCGAGCCCAATCCGAGTACCGTGGCGCGCGCCGTATCGACGACGTACTCGGCGACCGCCGGAATGCGCACGCCGTTGCATACGAACTGCACCCCGAAGTCGGGAGGCGCCGGAAGAACCGCGATGCGCGCCGCGGTTCCCGTATGCAATCCGACGCCGTCGAAATGCACGGCGCCGGCAAGCGTTGCTTGGTTCACCTCCGGTCAATCCTTCGAGCGCGCGCGCTCTCGCTCAAGCGCCTCCACACGAGCAACGAGCTTTGGCAGCCTTCGGAGCATGACCTCCGTCTTGAGGTGCTCGCGATGATCTCGTCCCGGCATGCCCGAGAGGACGACCCCGTCCGGAACGTCGCCCCACACGCCCGTCTGCCCGGCGATCGTGACCCCGGAGCCGACGGTGATGTGCCCTTTGAAACCGGATTGACCGCCGACTTTGACATTGTCGCCGATGACGGTGGATCCCGCGAGGCCCGTTAATGCGGCGAAGACGCAGTGCCGCCCGATGCGGCAGTTGTGCCCGATCTGGACGAGATTGTCGATCTTCGTGCCGGCGCCGATGCGCGTGCTTCCGGTCTGGGCTCGATCGACGCACGCGTTCGCGCCGATCTCCACGTCGTCTTCGAGCACGACGTCCCCCGTCTGCGGTATGCGCTCCAAGCGTTCGCCCACGAATGCCCAGCCGAAGCCTTCGCTGCCGACGACGGATCCCGCGTGGAGCACGGCGCGTTTGCCGACGATGCATCGCTCCATCAAGCGCGCGTGCGGATGCAGCCACGTCTCGTCACCGACGACAGCGGCCGCTCCGACGTACGCCCCGACATCGACGATGCAGTGCTCGCCGAGTACCGCATCCGGTCCCACGTAGGCGTGCGCACCGACGTAGCACGCGGCGCCGACCCGCGCGCTTGCCTCGACGACGGCAGTCGGATGGCAAAACGGTCCTTTCGGCCGCGCCGGACGCAGCGCCTCGAGCAACGCCGCCAGCGCCGCTCGAACGTTGTCGACGACGATCAGCGGCTTCGCCGGCGGCGCATGGGCGGCGAGCGCATCGTCGACCAAGACCGCCGCGGCCGCGCTTTTCAGCGCCGCCGCAAAATAGCGTTCGTCGGTTGCAAACGTCAGCGCGTCGCTGCCGGCTTCATCGACGGCCGCGATGCGCTCGATCTCGGTGCGCTCGTCGCCGACGACGCGGCCGCCGACGCGACGCGCGAGCTCGCCGACGCTCCCCAGCATCAGCGGCCCCTTGCGCTAGGTCGGCGAAGGCGCGGGCGTCGCGCGCTCCGTGATGTTGAGGATCTTTTCGACGTCCGGCGTAATGTCGATGCCGCCGTAGCCGACGCCCTGACGCGTCAACACGAGCTTGAGCCCCCGCTGGCGCGCGACCTGAGCGGCAGCGTTCTGCACTTCCGCGGTCAGTTGATCGGTGATGTGTGCGTATCGCGACTGAAGCTGCTGTGCTTCGCTTTGCTTCTGCGCATTGCTCGCGTGACTCTGTGCGATCGTTTGCTCCTGCAGCATGAGCTGCGCCTGGTAGCCTTGGTACTGCGACCAGTTCGCGACGATGCGTTGCACATCGACGAGCCCGACGGGGCTCGAAGGCGCGCATCCCGAGAGCGCGGCGGTACTAAGAACGATGAAGAGTAGTGCGTGTTTCACTCGTGCTCGCTTTCGATGTCATGGATGAGTTCGTTGGTCATATCATAGCCTCCCGGAGCGGCCGTCACGTTGGAGAAGACGACGCGGAAGCCTTTCTCTTTGGCCAGCCGTTGCGCCTCACGCTCGACCTGGCCGACGATCTGATCGTACAGCGCCTGCCGGCGCTGCTGGAGCACCGCGACCTCTTGTGCGGTCGCTCCCGATGCCGCGGCGTCGGCGCCGTGGAGCGCCGCGTACTGCGCTTCGAGCGCGTACGCGTTCTGCGCGTATTCGGAGAGCACGCCCTGGATGTCAGTTTGATATTGCTGTTGGAACTGCTGCGCGATGCGTCGGATCTGCGCTTGCGTCGCCGGAGTCAGATGCGGCACGCTCGCCGGACCGGCGAGACCACGCAACTGCGCGCCAACGATGCTGCGGCGCGCGACCAGCTTCGCTTGCGTCTCCGTACGGATGCTCGAGACCTGCGCCTGCATCTGCTGATTCGTCTGCGCCATGACCGTTGCGCGATACGCGGTGAACTCGCGGCGGTCCGCCGCGCGCTGAGCCGACAGCACGTCGTTCTCGCGGCGGGTCATGGCTGCGAGCTGCGCCTGCAGCTGCCGGCGCGTCGCGTTGTCGAGCGCCAGCATCGAGAGCTTCGTCTGGATCGAAAGGCGCTTCGCCGCATCCTGCTGCGAGAGCTGCAGTGAGAGGTTCGTCTCGCGCTGCTGCTCCTGCATCGCCTTCGCCTGCAGCTTTTCATTGGCTTGCTGTTGGAGCTGACGCACGATCCCTCGCGCGGCATCATTGCTCTGCGAGACGACGCTCTGCTGGAACGCGGCATAATCGCGACCCGCTTGCTGCACGGCGGCGCCCTGCTGCTGGAGTGAGACGTGTCCCATCGTAGCGGCGACGTTCGATGCGTTGCGAACGCCAGCCGCGGACAGCGCGGCGGCGACCGCGGCCTGTTCGCGCGCGGCATATTCGCGCTGCTTGGTCGTCACGATTTGCTGCGTGCGCGCCCTCGCTGCGGCGACCTCGGTGCGAATGCGCGCGTCTTCCCGCGCGATCTCCGCGGCGCTGTGGGGTACGCGCGGTCCGGCGCCCGCGAGGTCGACCATCGCGATGGCATCGTCGATGTGGGACAGCTGCGGATACATGGGATCGTGCCGCACGACGTCGTCGACGCGCACGTACGCGATGCCACGGATCTGCGGCGAGTTCACGTCGAACCTGCTGCACCCCGAGAGCGTCGGTCCCAGGGAGCAGAGTGCGAGCATCGCCGCGACCTTACTTGTTGAGAGCATTCTGGACATCGGTCGTGATGTCCGTACCGCCGAACAGGATGTCCGCGTGGTCGATGATGAGCAGAAGTCCCTTCCGCTGAGCGATCTGCGCCGTCACCGCTTGTGCGTGGTCGACGACCGGCTTGAGCACCTGATTCTGCTCGTCGCTCATCGCCGTGTTGTACGCGGCCGCAATTTGCTGCTGCTTGGCCGTGTCCGAGCCCGCGCGCGCGAACTGTTGCCCGTAGATCTGCCGTTCGCGCTCGGCGTACGCCGCCATCTGCTGGCTTGCGGCTTTCACCTGCGGCGAGTTCGCCAGGGCGGTCTGGTCGACGTAGCCCACCTCGGAGGGCGGCGGCGCGGTGCCTAGCGGAAGAATCGACTGCGAGCCTTGCAGCAAGCGCACCACGTCGCGCGTGATGTCCTGGCCGCCATAGATGATGATGCGCTTGTCGACGACGACGGAGAGGCTTCTCGTCGACGCGACCGATGCAATCGCCAGCTGCGCCCGCATGAACGACGGGCCGGCAAGCGAACGCTGTTCGGCATTGAATCGCTGGCTGAACTGCGCGCCGACCTGCTGGCGTTGCTGGCTGGTGCGTGCGTTGCGGATCGCGGCCGCGTACTGCCGATCGAGCTGCGCTTTGTACGCTGCGAGCTGGCGGCTCACGTTCACGTACGCGGGGAGCGCGGCAATCGCCGACTGGTCGATGTAGCCGACATCCGTCAAGTCGCGACCCGTTGCCGCCGGAGCGGCCGCGGTCAGCAGCGCGACGCCGATGACGAGGAGCGGAAATACGTGTTTCTTCATATCGTCTCTTTTTGGGATTTCCTCAGTTTATGAGTGCGTTGGGGTCCCGGTTTCGCTCGGGCCGAAGAGCCGAGCGACCGAAGTTTGCTACGATACATGAGGCCAGGCGCGACGACGGCATGAGCACAACCCCGGGACTCCTCAGAAGCTCTGGCCGATGCCGAAGCTCGTGTGAAACCCGTTATACCCGCGCGCGAAGTCGACGCGAACCGTATGCAAGCCCAACTGCGGCACGTCGAAGCGCAACCCGACGCCAACATCGCCGAAATACGTCCACTGCGACGGATATCCCGTGATGCGATTCGTGTAGGGATTGAGAATCGGTTGAGCTCCACGAATGCGGTAGTCGAGCTCGTCGCCGAACACGGCGATGGACAGCTGCCCGCTCGCCATCAGCGGCTCGCGAAGCTCGACCTGACCCAGCAGCGCGTCGGTACCGTAGAACACTTGGTTGTATCCGCGCATCTGCTGGTCGGAGAACACGAAGAGCGAGCTCGGCGGAATGACACCGGTCGAGGTGTCACCGAGGAAGTGCACGCCGATCGTCGCGCGCTGCAGGATCGGGAAGAAGCGGGAGACGTCCAGCGTCGTCTGCGTGAACGTAAAGCTCGATCCGATCGACGGCGCAGAGAACGTCTCGTTCAGTGAAAAGTTGGTGCCGCGACGAGGATTGTACGGATCGTCCGTCGTGACGATTCGTCCTCCCAGCGTCAGCATGTCGAGCCGGTACGGCAGCCCCGTGTTGACGTTGGCGATCGAGCTCGCCGCGATGCCGAAGGAGCCGTTGTTCGTCGTGAGGCTCGAGTTGAGCGGGTTGGGTGTCGGCCCGGCGAAGATGTTCGGCTGGTACGACTCGAAGTAGTACGGCGACGGCACCGTCGTGTTGTACTTGATGATCTCCGTCGTGAGGCCGCCCAAGAGCTGCGTGTAATCGCTCAGGCGCCGGCCGAGTTGCGCCGTGAACCCGTTCGAGTTCGACACGCTCGTCGCGTACGCGTTCGTGACCTGGGCCGAGTTCGTGCTCGAGTAGAGCGTCACGGGAACCGGCACCGGGGTGCCGCCGACCGAAGGCACGGGCTTGATCGTGTTCGCCCCGGTAATCTGATAGACGGGATAATAGTACGTCGTACCGCTCGAGAAGATGCTCCCGGTCAGGCTGTACCGCTGCGACCGCGGCGTGCTGCCGAGATAGGGAATCGACCCTTGGATCTGCGCGAGGTGCGTGCGCGCGCCGCCTTCGAACTGAATCGAGACGCCGTTGCCGGTTCCGTGCAGATTGTTATCCGAGAGGCCGAGCGTTCCGTAGAGCCCCTGGCCCGTCAGGCCGCCCGAGTAGCCGAATCCAACCGACGCCGAGGCCGTGCGCTGCTCGGTCACGTGCCACACGAGCGTTACGTTCTGCGGCTTCCTCGGATCGGGGCCAGGCCGGATGTCCGGTTCAACCTTCGAGAAGTACTGCGTTTGGTTGAGGCGTTCGTAGTCGGCTTTGATCGCGTCCGTGTTGACGACCATTCCCGGCACGACGCGCAGCTGGCGGCGGATGACCTGATCTTTGGTTCGCGTGTTGCCCGTGATCTGCACGACGGCGACGCGCATGACGTAGATGTCGTACTTCACGTCCGCCGTCCCGGTCTGCAGATTGATCGACGACGGATCGATCCCACCCTCGAAGTTGCCGAGCTCGAGATGGTACTTGTCCTCGTAGAGGTGCTTGAGGGCCTGGACGTCGTGGTCGCGCAACCCGTCGGAGTATTCGACCCCCGGCTTGACGCTCAGCACCGGAAGGGTGAGCGTCGGCGGAAGGAGCGGATCGCCGCCGATGATGACGCGACGGATGGTCAATCCTTCTTGGATCTGCAGCGTGAGCGCGCCCGTGGCGGGATCGAGATCGATGTTCTTGACGTGCGTCGGCACCTGACCGCCATAACCGATGCGCTCGTAGTAATTGTTGATCTTCAACACGTCGGAGCGAAACGTGTTCGTATTGAACACCTGCCCGACCGCAAGGTCCATGAGCGCGAGCAGGGTATCGCTCGGCACGTGCAGGTTTCCCGCGAAAACGATCTTCGTGATCACCGGGTTCTCGACGACCCGGTAGGTGATCGCGATGCCGCCCGGACGCTGGCGAATCAGCGGCGGCGCGATGGCCGCAAAATAGCCCAGCGCGTTGATGCGCTGTAAGTCGCCCTGCACCACGGCCGCGCTGAACGGCTGGCCGGGGTGCGTCTCGACGACGGCCATGATCGTAGCGGTCGGGACGTGGACGTTGCCCTCCACGTCGACGGCGACGATCTTCGGCACCGGGGCCGTTCGCGCCATCGAAGGCGCGAGCAGCACGATGGCAACGGCAACGGCAAGCGCGGCTCCCACCCACCGAAACGGTGTGCGATGAACGCGCCGAAAGTCACCATGCATGCAGTCGTTGTTACCTCGCAGATAGCGGGGGCGCCGTATGGTAAAGGGTCACGCGCGTATACGCGCGTGTGGCGGTCCGCGTCGTCGCCCGGTGTTCGCGGTGGGTACCCGGAGGCCTGCCTCGCCCCCCTTTCTCAGCAAATGCGCAAGAACCAAGGCCGTTATTTGAAGAAGTGCTGGAACGTGAAGCTGAACCCGCTTTGGCCTTGGAGTGGTTCGCCCAGAAGCACGGGGCCAAACTGCTCTCCGGGCGTCGCGAAGAGCCGCAGCTGCCCCGTCTGATAGAAGAAGGAGAGCGACGCGTCGTTGAGTGCATTCGGCGCGAACCTGATCCCAAACGTTTGGCGACTCGACAGGCCAAATGTCGAGGAGTAGACCGCGGTCACCGTTTTCCCGAGCACGCGGCGCACCGAGACGCCGAAGTTGCCGAAATATCCCAGCGTGAAGTTGACGTCGCTGACGCCGAGCGTTTGCCCGAGCACATTCTCGAACGGTGCGAGCAGTCCCGATGCAAACTGCGCGTTCAGAATGCTGAAGGCTTCTTGGCTTACCGTGATCGTGCCGTTGCGTTGCACGAAGACCCCGCCGGGAACCGGCGCGTTGTTGATCGCGGCGGCCGCGCCGCCTGGGATCTGTACCTCGTACGGATTGAATTGGATGCCGCTGATGAACCCGCCAAACGGAGCCAGCATCGCAATGATCTGCTCGCGTGAGTACCCCAGCGGATCGGACGTAAAATCGATCTTGAGATTGTCGACCGGGCCCGAGACGGCGATGGTGATCGTTGCGGATCCAAAGGGATTACGGGCGACGTCGGGGTCGGGATTCACGACGGTCGCCGTCGCGATCGCGTGCAACGTCGGAACGATGCCGTCGGCCGGGTCGAACGACACGCCTCCTTGCACGACGCGGAACGAGCGATCGAAGTAGGTGAGCGTTCCACCGCTGGACAGGAAACCGCCCGAGAGCGTCGGTGACGAGAGCGTTCCCGCGAGCACGGCGCTGCCGGTCCCGCTGATGTCGAGTCCGGCGCCGTAGCCGGAGCCCCGCACGCGCACGTTCTGGCCGGCATTCAGCTTCAAGTTAAAAGCGAGCGGTAGATTCAACGCGGTGCCGCCGGCGCCGGCAGCTCCCCCCACGAACGCCGCGAAGGGAATCGTCGTGTTCGTCATCGTCAGATCGCCGGAGAGAAGCGCGTTGCCGCTGCTCCGAGCGAACGAGAGATTGCCGCCGATAGTCGCGCTGCCGTAGGTCGGCGAGTTGAACTGCGCGCCGTGCAACGTCATCGCCCCGTCGAACGCCGGCCCCGACGCGCCCGCGAGGTCCGCAGTGCCGGAGAGCGCGACGCTTCCCGACCCTGCGTTGGCGGTGAAGCGGGTGAGATCGACGCGCGCGCCGGAGAACGCGAGCGTTCCGGCGGCGTTCGTCACCGGCGCCTCGTCGAGGAGGCTCGAGTACGAGCCGTGCGCGACGCTGATGCTGCCCGAGATCCGCGGGTTCTCGACCGTTCCCGCAAGATCGACGTTCGTCGCGATGACGCCGCCAAGCTTCGTGTCGTGGCCGAAGAGCGCATCGAAGACGCTGGCGTCGACGTCGCTGGCGTCGAGCGTGAAGTGTACGGGCGTGTTCTTCGGGAGGCTGAACGGCTGCAGGCGCAACGGCACGTCTCCGGAGATCGTCGCTCGCCCGCGCACGAACGTCGCTCCCGCATCGTAAACCTCAACGCGGTTGCGCTGTAGCCTCACGGATGCAAACATCGTTGCAATCGGTACGCCTGCGATGCGAACGTTCTGCGCGCTCAAGCGTGCGTCGAGCACGGGCACTGCGAAGCTTCCACCCACCCGCAACGTTCCCTGAAAGGCCCCGCTCACCGGGACGTGCGCGCGTGTGACCTCGGCGAGAAATCCGGAGAGGTCGTCGGTCTTTGCATCGACCCGCAGATCGACGGGGTCGGTGCCGCGCAACCCGACGCTGCCGGACGCGTCGGCCGCGATGCCGGGGCCTTGAATTTGCGCTTGTTCGATCTGGAGGCGACGCCCGTTCGAGCCGAAACGCACCTGTAACAGATCGATTGGAAATCGCCCGAAGGTTCCGTCGCGCAGGCGCGCTGAGCCCTGTAAGCTCAGCGCCGGATAGGTGCCGATCATCCGGGCACTGCCGAATGCGCGTCCCGTGATCGGCACTTGCGGAAAGCCCAGCGCGGAGACCCAAAGACCGAGGTCGAGGTTGTCGATCGAAGCGACGAGATTGTAGCGCGATCGTTTGATCGTATCTTGCCATCGATCTGTGGGAGAGAGCGCGACCGATCCGCGCGCGCGCAGCAAGCCCTCCGCGCCGCCGACCGAGAGGTTTGCGCGCACGACGTTACGGCGACTCGACCACCGCGCGACGGTGTCGCCGATCGGCAGACTGCGAAATCGAAACGCGCGCACGTCGATGTTACCGCTCGTACGTACGTGCGCTCCCGCTTCGGCAAGCGACGCGGCGATCGAGCCTGTGCCCGCCAGCGTGTCGCCCGTATCGAAGAAGTTGTTGAAATCTGCAAAGTCCGCGGCGGACGCGCGGATCTGCAGCGCGCCGCTCCGCGGTGCAACCGCTGCATCGAATCCCGTGAGCGTCGTTCCGACGAGGACGCTCCCGTTACGAATGCTGATTCCGGATCCTCCGGCGGCGAGCAGGCCGCTGGCATCGAGGAAGGGCAGTCCGTTGATGCTTCCCGCCGGGACGCCGATGGTTCCCGTGACGCTCGGTATTCGCCCCGAACCCGCGATGCGCACGTCGGCCTCGAACGTTCCTTGCGCGTAATACGAAGGAAGGCGCAGCGCGCGTAGCGCCGCGGCGACGTCCCCCGCGGGCGCTACGGCGTGTAGGTCGAAGCGCGGGGCCGACGTGTCGACGGCGTCGATGGAGCCGTCGGCAAATCCGTAGATGCCGGACATAGCTGCGACGACGCGATCGAACGTAACGCGCGAGCCGGTGAAATTGACGCCGGCACTTCCCGCGAGCGGATATCCTTGAACGGCCCCGTTTGCGATGCTCACCTCGCCGGAAAACGACGGCAGCGGAGCACCCGCAAAGAGCGTCCCCGCGACGGCGAGACGGCCGCGCTCGAGGGGAATTCCCAGCGCGCGCAACGATCCCGCATCGACGTCCTCAGCGACGAGCGCGAGCCCATTTGGCGCGCTCGTGCCGGCGATGCGATAGTTTCCCGCCGCAACGACGTCGCCTCCGCCGGCACGAGCGTGCGCGGAGTAGACGTGCACCGCATCGTTACCGACCAGGAGCGTGCCGTCGGCCTCCGTCACCGGTACGCCGTCCACGGATGCACGCTCGAGACGCAGTCCGCTCGCTTGAACGATGATTCCGTCGCGCTCGATTCCGAACGCGACCTCTCCGTGCACGTCGCCGCGCGCATGAACTCCGGAGAGAAGCGGCGCGAGCGCATCGAGTCGTCCGTCAAAGCGGCCTCGCGTGAGAATCTCGCTGCCCGAAAAAATGCCGGCTCCCGAGAACCTTCCCCAAGGCCCGGTCGCGGCAATGCGGTCGATCGCCGCGCCTCCCATCGTTCCGTCGAAGCTCGCCGTGACCGCGTCGAAGGGGACGGAGGCAATCGCCGCCCCTTCAGCCGAGACACGTCCCGCAAGCGCGACGGTGCCGGCCGCAGCACCGCCGACGATTCCGATGCTGCGCACCCTGCCCGCAATGGGCGGCATCTGCGGCAGCGTGACGCCCGGCAGAGTTCCCGCCGAGCTGCCGTGCATGGAAACGTCGTCGGCAGCGATCCAGAAGGCGCTCGTTCCGTTCGGACGATCGAGATGAAACCCCGCCGCGAGATCGCCGGCGCCGGCGTGCATCCAAAACGGCGCGACGTTCGCGACGCCGTTCGGTCCAAAATCGAAGAGCGCAGCGGCATCGTTCACGCCGCTGCGTGCCGCGAGCGATCCGGTGACGCGCACGAGAAGATCGCTTCCGTCGATCGCCGCGTCCCCGTTCAACGGCTCCGACCCGAGGAGCGCTCCCGCATAGGGCAACCTGCTCGCCGGCGCCGTGAAGTGCAGCATCATGCGCTCGCGAATATGATCGCCCAGTTCGAGGGTGCCTCGCCCGGTAGCCGCGATTCCGCCGTACCGCAAGCGCAGAGGCGCAAACGCGACAATTTCATGATGGTAGACGACGCGCGCACGCAAGGCATCGAAGGGGAATCCGCGATACCACACGCGCGGTGCGGTCGCGTCCGCGACGACGCTCGGGTCGCCCAGCGCTCCCTCAACCAGTATCCCGAGCGTCAGCGGCCCCGCGAGCGGCTGATCCACCGAGAAACGAAACGCTTTGCGAAGCTGCGCCATGTCGCCGTTGCCCGTGACCGCGATTCGGATCTGCGCGCGCGAGAAGTTGAAGATCGAGCCCTCGGCCTGCAGCGGAATGCCGACGAGCGTCGCGTGGAGACCGCGCAAAAAAAACGTGTCGTCGTACAAGGCGAGCCGGCCGCGGATCCCCTCAACGGGATGGATGAGGCCGACGAGCTTCAGCCGCCCGCCGACGAGGTCGAAACCGAGCGAATACTGATAATCCAACGCACCATCGGGTTTTCTTCCGACGGCAAAGGCGCTCGCGTCGAAACCGTGCGCGCTGCCGCCGAGCACGTTGACGTCCTTCGAATTAATGAAGAAGTCTGCGACGGCCGCGAGCGGGAACGCGCGCGCCCTCATGCGGTGATCCGCATACCCGAGCGTTTGATCGATCGTGCCGCGCACGCTGAACGGCTCCGGCGTGCGCTCGATGAAGGCCCCGGTCGCTGCGTACTGCGTGCGCCCCGCGGTGTCGATCGTACCTCCGAGGTCGATTCCTCTCGCGACGAGCGGCGCGCCACCGCCCTCTTCGCGCACCGTTGCCGACGCGTCGCGAACGCGCAGAAAGAACCGCAGCGGGACCGCGTTCGGTGCGGGCGAGAGCGTGGGCAGATGCGGCCCGGGCGCGTGGATCGGCAGATCGTCGCTGCCGTCGGCGTACTTGACGAGGGCGATCGCGGGCCGCTCCACCGCGATGCCGACGAGGCCGAACCGCCGTTTGCTGCCGGGCAAGAGATCGCGAAGGGAGTACCAGACGTCGATGCGGGGTGCGGCAAGAACCGTTACGCCGCGCCGCACGAGCCGCAGGCCGATCAGCGCCGCGTGAGAGCCGCCGATACGCTGATCAGCCAACCCCACGTCGTCGCCGGTTGCCAGCGCAAGCGCGTGCGTCAGCACGAAATGCACGACCTCGTGGCGCTTCGCAACGCCAATGCCCAGCAGCACCAGGAGTATCGCGAGAGGGACCACGACGTGCTTGCGCACGGCTACCAGTATACCCGACCGCCGGGACGCCCTCCCTCAATTCGCGGCCGCGCCGGGGGCCGCCGCCTCAGAGATCGAGGTTCTTTACACTCTTTGCATATTCAAAGATGTACTGCTTGCGGGGCTCGACCTTCTCTCCCATGAGATCCGCAAAGACTTGCAATGCTTCGTCGGCGTCTTCGACCGTGATGCGCTTCAGGCGGCGATTTCCGCTCTCCATCGTCGTCTGTGCGAGCTGCTCGGCATCCATTTCGCCTAAGCCCTTGTACTGCTGCACGACGAACTCTTTGCCGTCTTCACCGATGATCGACTTGAGCTCCGGCTCGCTGAACGCCCACCACTGCTGCTTGCCCTTGCGGACGCCGTAGAGCGGCGGCTGCGCGATGAAGACGTGCCCCTCCTCGATCAGTGGCCGCATTTGCTGATAGAAAAACGTCAGCAGCAGCGTCCGGATGTGCGAGCCGTCGACGTCGGCATCGGTCATGATGATGATCTTGTGGTAACGTAGCTTCGCGAGATCGAATTCGTCGCCGAAGCTCGTGCCGAGCGCAGTGATCAGCGTCCGAATCTCTTCGTTTGCGAGCACTTTGTCGAGGCGCGTCTTCCAAACGTTCAGAATCTTGCCGCGCAACGGCAAGATCGCCTGGGTATTCGGATCGCGGCCTCCCTTCGCGGTGCCGCCGGCTGAGTCTCCTTCGACCAAAAACAGCTCCGACTCGCTCGGATCGGTGTTCTTGCAGTCGACGAGCTTTCCGGGCAAGCCCGAGCCTTCTAACGCGTTCTTGCGGCGCGACAGATCGCGCGCTTTCTTCGCCGCGTCGCGCGCGCGCTGGGCCTGCATCACCTTATCGACGATCGCCCGCGCGAATCGCGGATTCTCCTCGAAGAAGAACTCGAGGCGCTCGTTGACGAGCGCGTACACGATGCTGCGGACCTTCGCGTTACCGAGCTTGGTTTTCGTCTGGCCTTCGAACTGCGGTTCTTGGAGCTTCACCGACACGACCGCGGTGAGGCCCTCCATGCAGTCGTCGGTCGAAAGCGAGCTATCGCTCTCCTTGAGAGCCCCGCGCTTGCGCGCGTACCCGTTGACCGCGTTTTGCACGGCCGTGCGAAAGCCGAGCAGGTGCATGCCGCCTTCGGTCGTGTTGATGTTGTTCGCGTACGAGTGGAGGATCTCGGTGTACGTGTCGGTGTACTGCATCGCAACCTCGACGTCGACGCCGTCGCGTTCTGCATGCGTCGACACGATGGGATGCAGCGGATCGCGCTTCTCGTTGAGCCATTCGACGAACGAGACGATCCCGCCGTCGTATTTGTACGTTCGTTCCCGCAACGGCTCTGCGCGCTCGTCGCGCAGGGCGATCGCGAGGCCGCGATTCAGGAACGCGAGCTCGCGCAGCCGCTTCTGCAGCACGTCCCAATGGAACTCGCGCGCCTCGAAGATTTCGCTGTCCGGCTTGAACCACTGCAGCGTCCCCGTCTCTTCGGTCTTGCCGAGCTTCTTGAGCTTCTGGACCGTGGTGCCGCGCTCGAACTTCATCTCCCAGAGATAACCGTCGCGCTTTACGCGCGTCGTCATCTCCTGCGAAAGCGCATTGACGACGGAGATGCCGACGCCGTGCAGTCCTCCGGAGACCTTGTAGCCTCCGGCCTTGCCGAACTTGCCGCCGGCATGCAACATCGTCATGACGACTTCGACCGCCGGCTTCTTCTCCTCGGCATGTAGGTCGACGGGAATCCCGCGTCCGTCGTCTTCGACCGTCACGCTGCCGTCCTTGTGCAACGTGACCGACAGCTGATGCGCGTACCCTGCCAGAGCTTCGTCCACCGCGTTGTCCACGGCCTCGTATACGAGCTGATGGAGTCCTCGCTCGGACGTATTTCCGATGTACATACTCGGGCGCTTGCGAACGGCTTCCAAACCACGCAAGACCTCGATCGCTTCACCCGTGTATGCCGTTGCCATCACTCTCTAACTTCATATAATAGTGCAAAAATCTCGTCTCCGAGAACCGCGTGCATCGTCTCCGGCGCGATGCGCTCCGGCTCGAGCCCGCTCTTCACGATGACGTAGGAGCTTGCCACGAGCCGTTCGCGACGGTCGCGCGACAGGCGTTTGGCACGCGCGGCGCGTGCGAGCGTCTCCCACCAGCGCGCCAACAGGCGCGCGCGTATCGTCTCGTATTCGTCCCTCCCCAAGCCGTCGACGAGCGCAGCGATCCCGGCATAACCGAGCCACGGCACTTCGAAGAGCAGCCGTGTCACGAGCCGCTCTCGCTCTTGTGCTGCGGCGATCGCGCACGCGGCGCACGTCGCGCGCTCGCCGGGCGGGACCAAGCTCGCGCATCTGCCGCATTGCTTCCACCCGGCGTCCTCTTTCGCCCGCCGAGCGCGCGTCACGTCGACTCGAAACCGCGCGATTGCTTCTTCGGGCGAGGAGGTCGCATCGCGAGCCCTGACGCGTCGGCGCGTGCCGCTGCCGACACTCCCGCGAATCACGCGTGCGGCGGCAGGGCGTACGAATCGACCACCGCGGAAACGCAACCTCCGCACCTCTTTCAACCCGAATCGCTCGCGAAGCGATGCGAGAATGCGCTCGGAAAGAAAGCTGAGCTGCTCGCTCCAGGCGCTCGAACGGGTAGCGACGACGAGCGCGTCGCCGGCGATGCGCACCGGCTGCGAGTTGCGCGCGACCTCCGCGCCGACGACCTGCGGCCACGCCGCGCTCACGCGTGCGAGCGGATCCCCGCCCTCCTCCTCGCCTCGCGGCGACCAGCTCGCGAGCGCTTCCCCCAGCCGCTTCAGCATGCCGCGGCTCGTCGCACCGCGGCGGCTTCGACGAAAAAGACCGTACCGCGCTCGGGCAGGCCGGCGGGGCGATGGGTCGCCGTTACGTACGCTTGCTCGTACGCGCCGACGCCGCCGAGAAATGCTGCCGCACGCTGTTCGTCGAGCTCTGAAAGGAGATCGTCGAGCAAGAGGAGCGGCGTCAACCCCGAGCGATCGCGCATGACGGCATATTCGGCAGCCTTAACCGCGAGCACCGCCGTGCGCTGTTGCCCCTGCGAGCCGAAGGCTGCCAGCGGCCTCTCGTCGAGCACGAATGCCAGGTCGTCGCGATGGGGCCCGACGACGGTCGCGCGCCTGGCGCGCTCCATCGCACGCGTCTCGCGTAGCCGCCGCGCAATCGATTCCCGGATCTCCTCGTCCGACTGCTCGCCGAAAGGCACGTTGGGCAGATAGCGCAGCTCCAGCCGTTCCGCCCCTCCCGACCATCGTGCGTGCAAGCTGCTCGCTTCGCGATCGAGCGCCGCGACGAATGCGCGCCGCGCGATCATGAGGCTCGCACCGCTGCGCACGAGCTCGCTCTCGTAGGTTTCGACAAGGGTTTGGTCCGGCTCGCCCGGCGCGCGCAGCAAGGCGTTCTTCTGCCGCAGGGCTCCTAGGTAACGCGCGAGGTTCGCGTAGTAGGCGCGCTCCTGCTGCGAGAGGGCGGTGTTCAAGAACGCACGCCGCAGGGCAGGCGCGCCGGTGACGAGCTGCAGATCCGACGGGATGAACGTCACGACCGAGAGCGTGCCCAGAAACGTCGCGTACGGGACGCTGCGACCGCCCCGGCTGAAGGACTTCCTCGCGCCGGTCTCCGTCCGTAGGATGCTGCACGCAACGCGCAGCCGCTCGCCGTCACGCACCACCTCTCCGCCGATTGCCGCGCGCTCTTCGCCGTTGCGGATCGCGTCGGCATCGCGACCCGCGCGAAACGACTTTCCTACGCCGAGCATCGCAATGGCCTCGAGCAGATTGCTTTTGCCTTGTGCGTTTGCTCCGATGAACACGTTGAGACCGGGTTGCGGTTCGAGCTCGAGGTGCGTGTAGTTGCGAAAGTTCGAGAGCGAGATCCGCTCCAATCTCACTGCCGAAGCGGCATCAGAACGTAGAGCTGTTCGACGCCGGTATCGCCTTCTGCAGGCCGGATCGCAGCGGGTGAGAGCGGCCCCAAGAACTCCATGACCGTACGCGGTCCCTTGACGTGATTGAGGATGTCGATCAGGTAGCGCGCGTTGAACGCGATCGTGAGATCCTCACCTTGCTGCTCGACCTCGATCTCCTCGTACGCATTCCCGGAGATGTCGGAGCTCGCCGTAACCACGAGCGTCTGGTTCGCGATGGCGAGCTTCACCATCGAGGCGCGGTCGCCGGCGACGAGCTCGGCTCTGCGCAATCCCGCAATCAAGCTCGCAGTGTTCACCGTGACGCGTCGATCGAACTTCGCCGGTATGACCTGTTGGTAGTTCGGATACTGTCCGTCGACGAGCCGCACCGTCACTGAGACGTCTCCGGCCGAGAGCTGTAGCTGATTTCCGGCAGCTCCGAGCGCTCCGATTGCGATGCTCTCGGCGCTGCCGAAGTTACGCGCAGCTTCTGAGAGAGCCCGCGAGGGTACGATGTACCGCTCCTCGCCCGAGATTCCCTCATCGAGCGTCGTGCGGTGCTTTGCCAGGCGATAGCCGTCGGTCGCGATCATCGTCAGGGCGCCGCCGCTCACCTCGAGCAACGTTCCCATCAACACGGCTCCCCGTGCCTCCTCGTTCGAGGCCGCAAAAATCGTCGATTCCACCGCCTCGCGAAAGCGCTTCGCCGACATCGTGAACTGCGACCCGCGTGCGGCCGCCGGAAGCGGCGGATACTCCTCCGCAGGCAGCGCGTGAAAATCATAGTTGCTTCGCTCGCATTTCACGCTCGCGCGCGTCGGCGTCCCGTTCAACTCCAGTTGCGCCGCCGGTAAGTTCCCGAGATAACTCGAAAAAAGCTTCGCCGGAACCGTCACCGCGCCGCCTTCGGCCACGTCCGCCCGAAATGCCAGCTCGAGCGTGAGCTCGAGATCCGTTGCGCGAGCGACCACGCGGCCGTCTTCGGACTGCAGCAGAACATTCGACAATATCGGAACCGTCGTGTGGACGTTCACGATCTTGCTTGCAGCGCCGACGGCCGTCGCGATGTCCTTGGTATTACAGGTGAACTTCATCTTCCACCGATCGTTAGAGCGTGTATCGTGCCGTCGTTAGTAATTTACTAACGTAGTAGTAGCAGTAGTAGAGCGGTGTAATCTGTGGGAAAGCGGGAGAGTTGCCGTTACGCATACGTTTGCGGCCGGCACATCATGTGTACGAGTATGCACCGATCTTCCTGTTCTCCACTGTTCGCATCGACGTGCGTTGTTATCCACGCTGCCAAGACCACCTCTGTGGGCACGAGGTGAGTCACGATGTTTGACACAGCGCCATCAGCTGCACGATTTTGTTGCGGTAGGCTTCGTCGCGCTCGATCTGGTCTTTGATCTTGTCGCGCGCGTACATGATCGTCGTATGATCTTTCTTGCCGAAATCGCGCGCGATCTGCGGCAAGGAGTAATCGGTTAGGGTCGTTGCGATGTACATGGCGATCTGCCGGGGGCCAGCGAGACGCTGATCGCGGCGGCCGTTATCCATTTCCTTGACGGTAAGACCGTACGCGCCGGCAACGGTTTCTTTGATCTTCGCGATGGTAACGCGCTGGAGCGGCGCTTGGGCGACGGCGCTCTTGAGCACTTCAGCTGCGAGATCGGTCGTGATCGGCGCCTTGGTCAACGACGCGTACGCAACGACGCGGATGAGAGCGCCCTCGAGCTCGCGGATGTTCGAAGGGATGACTTTTGCGATGAACGACGTGACATCGTGGGGCACGGGAATGTTTTCGCTCTCCGCCTTCTTGCGAAGGATCGCCTCGCGCGTCTCGAGGTCCGGGGCCTGGATGTCCGTTTGAAGGCCCCACTCGAACCGCGAACGCAGCCGCGCTTCGAGCGTCTGAATGTCTTTGGGCGGCCGATCCGACGAGAGCACGAGCTGACGGCCGGAACTATGGAGATCGTTGAAGGTGTGGAAGAACTCTTCTTGCGTCGTTTCCTTGCCGGCCAAGAACTGCACGTCGTCGATGAGCAATACGTCGACTTGCCGGTAGCTTTTGCGGAACTCCGGCGTACGGTTGTTCTGAAGCGCGATGATGAACTCGTTGGTGAACTTTTCGCATGAGACGTAAAGCACGTTTGCGTTCGGATTGTCCACGAGCACGCGACGACCGATGGCGTGCATCAAGTGCGTTTTGCCCAGCCCGACGCCACCGTAGAGGAAGAGGGGATTGTATGCTTTCCCCGGCGTGCAGGCTACTGCTTGCGCCGCAGCGTGCGCGAACCGATTGGACGCTCCGACGACGAACTCTTCAAAGGTATACCGACCGTTGAGATTACCCGGGCGCAACTCTTCGCTTCCGCGTACCGGGCCCAGCGTATGCGGCGCCGACGCATCGGCGATGACGAATTGGAGATCGACGGGGATTTGCAGCGCGTCGCGGATGGCATCGGTGATGTCGGTTTTCAGTCGGTTCTCGCACCAGTCTCGCGCGAAGGCGTTTTGAACCGCGAGCGTCAGCTCCATTCCGTCGAGCGCGACCGGCCGCATAGGCTTGAGCCACATGTTGAAAACCGGCTTCGTGAACTTGCGGTCGAGGGCGTCCAGGACGGTCTGCCAGAGCTCGTTCGAGATCCCTGCATTTCCAATCGCCACCGCCGCCATGTGTCTGCTCACTCTCCCACGCAAACTAGATGAGCGCCCTTGCCACAACCCGGGTCGCAGTTCGGGTACGAGGGCGCATCGAGTTGGCGCAATGGGCCCTCGCTCCTGCGGAAAACATCCACGACCTTATGCACTTATCCACAGGGTGAATAACGACCATTTTCCGGCCTTTTCCGGGCATCGAAAACAACATTTCCATGCCATCGATAATTGCGTTCGAAGCCAGAGCCCACAAGGCTTTGCGCTGCACGGCAGGGGGTGCTTGCAAGCGGGCTTTCCACAGGCTTGTCCACAGGTGTGGAAAGGCTTGACGGTCCGGCGCCGCGACCGGTATACTTGCGCAGCCTGCCGCCACGCGGAAGTATCCGCGCGGCCGGCGGCAATGCCTACCGGGAGTTCGATTGAATCATGAAGCGGACGTACCAGCCGCATAACCGCCGGCGCAAGCGCGTGCACGGCTTCCTCGAGCGTATGCGGACGAAGAACGGCCGCCGGGTCCTTGCGCGCCGGCGCAAGAAGGGCCGCCACCGCCTCAGCGTCTGATGGTGCCGTCACCCGCGCAGCGGGCTTTTGCCTGATGCGCAGTTACGACGGTCTCCGCCGGCGGGCGGAGTTCGCCTCCTTGCGGCGCCATGGCCGACTCGTTTCGCGCCCGACGATGCTCGTCTACCGCGCCCCACTCCCGCTCGAAATGCGCGCCCACGCCGGAATCACGGTAGACACGCGCGTGGGAAACGCGGTGGTTCGCAACCGGGTGCGGCGGCGTATCGCCTCGGCGTTGCACGACCTTCTGCTCGCTCGCCGGTCCGAACGATTGCTCGTGGTCGCGCGACCCTCCGCGGCGCAAGCCGATTTTCACGCGCTTCGCAGCGATTTGCGCTCCGCACTCGAAGCAGGGTGAGATTCATATGATCGTCAGGATCGTTGCCGTCCGTCTTATTCGGCTATACCAGCGACTGGTTTCCCCGTTGTTGCCTCCCAGCTGCCGCTTTTACCCGAGCTGTTCGCAGTACGCAGCCGATGCGATCGAAGCGCACGGCGTGCTGGCCGGCTCGTGGCTCGCCGTGGGCAGGCTCGCACGCTGCCATCCTTGGCACCCCGGCGGCGTCGATCTGGTGCCGGCGCATCGCGCGCGGCGCGGTGAGAGCAAGGGCTGACCTTGCACGTTCTCGTCGCGTCGTGGCTCGATCCGTTCGTTGCCTTCCTGTGGTGGATTCTTCAAGAGATCGACCATGTCGTCCACAACTTGGGCTGGAGCCTCATCCTCCTCGCCGCACTGATCAGGGCCGTCTTTTGGGGACTGAACGTCAAGCAGTTCAAGGCGATGCTCTCGATGCAGCGCATCGCGCCCCGGATCAAGGCGCTGCAGGAGCGCTACAAGGGCGACCAACAGCGCATTCAGCAGGAGACGATGGCGCTCTATCGGGAGGCCGGCGTCAATCCGCTCGCAGGCTGCCTGCCGATGGTCGTGCAGCTGCCTATTCTGTACAGCGTGTACTGGGTGATCGCGCTCAACGACACGATCAAAGACAAAATGTGCGCCGGCACGACGCCACCCACGTGGTTCGCATCGTTCCCGTTGCACGCGCAGCTGCACGCGATGTGCTTCGATTCCCAACACTTCTTGTGGGTCGGCACGGCGCTCGCCAAGCACTATCCGCTGATCTTCGGCGCGAGCCTCGCCGCGCCCGACGTGCTCTTGCTCGCGCTGTATGCGGGTTCGATGTACTTCAGCATGCGCTACGGCAGCGTGCCCTCCACGGACGAGCAGCAAGCGCAGATGCAGCGCGTCATGGCGATCTTCTCGCCGCTGCTCCTCGCGTACTTCGGCTGGCGCGCCAAATGGCCATCGGCGATGATTCTCTACTGGTTCTCGTACAACGCGTTCACGATGGCCCAGCAGGTCTACATGTTGCGGCGATATCACCAACCGCTCTCGGTCCTGGACTCGGAGCACGTCGCGACCGCGGATGGGGAAAAGAAGGCGCTCGCTGCCGGTGACGGAGCGGCAAAACAGGCGGTCGCTGCGAGCGGCCCAGCGGCGGGCGACGGCGAGGTCGTGGGCGAAGCGCCTGCTTCCGCACGGCGCCGCCGGCGCAAACGAAAGAGAAAGAAATGATTTACGAAGATGACTACGAGTTCGAAGAGCAACCCCCGCACATTCGCGACCGGCAGATACCCGGAAAAGGTGACGCGCGACCTCCCGTCGTGCGCCGCCGCGCGCGAACCGAGAGACCGCGCGCCGCGCAAGCGCGCGACGTACCCAAAGAAGCCGAAGGCGCGCGCGATCTCCTGCGCGAGATTCTCGAACGCATGGGCGTGGCGCCGATCGACATCGCGTTCATTCCGCGGGAAGAAGGCGAGTACTTCGAAGTCACGGGGCCGGATCTCGCCGCACTGATCGGGCGGCGCGGCAACACGCTCGAGGCGCTCAATCACATCTTCAATAACATCATCAACGCGGGCGTTCGCAGCAACCGCCGGTACTACACGATAGACGCAGAGGGGTATCGCGCGCGCCGTGCCGACCATCTGAAGGATCTCGCGCTCTCGGTGCTCGAGCGCTGCGTGCGTGAGAAAACACCGCAGTATCTCGATCCGATGTTGCCCTCGGAACGGAAGATCATTCATCTCGCGCTCGCCAACAGCGATGTCGTCCGGACGGAGTCCGAGGGCGAGGAGCCGGAGCGTCGAGTCGTGGTCTTCCCGCGTTAGGCTTTACGGAGCATCCATCCCCACGCATCAACCGCAGCGGATAATCTATCGATATAGACAGCGATCGTCGCTCGGAATTGCGGTTCTGATGCTCGCGTTGATCGTGCTGTGGAGTTGGGCGTTATGGGATGCGCTCGCGAGCGCCGGCGGGTGGATGCTTCCGGTGCGCGTAGCGGGAGGCGCAACGATCGTGCTGCTGCTCGTGATGACGACGCTTTCCTCGATGACGATTCGCGTGAAGGAGGGTGAGGTCGAGTGGTGGTTCGGCGCCGGATGGCCTCGCGGCCGCGTCCTTCTCGACCGGCTCGTCGACGCGTCGGCAACGCGTGGCCCGGTTTGGCAGGGTTGGGGAATACATTTGACGGCCGCGGGGTGGCTGTGGAACGCCCCAGCGCTCAACGCGGTGCGCCTGCGCACCACCGGATCGCACCTCGTGCTCATCGGAACGGATCGCCCGCAAGATCTGCTCGACGCGATCGCCCGCGCACGCTGGACCGGCGCCGCGTGAGACGGTGACGATCGCCGCGATTGCGACGCCTCCGGGTCGCGGCGCAATTGCAATCGTACGCGTCAGTGGCCCGCAGGCAAGCGCGATTGCGATGCGCCTCACGGGAGTGAGCGCGCCGCTGCGTCCGCGTCGCGCATACGCCGTCGACCTTCACGACGCGGGCGGAGCGTTGCTCGATCACGGCGTCGCGCTCTTCTTCGCGGCCCCGAGGAGCTACACCGGCGAGGACGTGCTCGAGCTGCACGTGCATGGAAGCCCCGTCGTCGCGCGTTGCGTCTTGGAGGCGGCGGTCGAGGCCGGAGCGGTTCCCGCAGCGCCCGGCGAGTTTACGCGGCGAGCCTATTGCAACGGAAAGATGGAGCTGAGCGCGGCCGCGGCGGTCGCGGATATCATCGGCGCGGAGACCGGCGCCGCGGCTCGTGCTGCAGCGGCGAATCTCGCAGGCGGTCTCGTTGCGGAGATCGATCGCCTGCGCGGCGTCGTGCGCGGCGTTCTCGAAGAGCTCGAGGGAGCGATCGATTTCCCAGACGAGGTGCCCGATCCAGAGCGCCTCGCGCTCGATGCGACGGTGGCCTCAGCCGAAGCCGACCTTCGCGCGCTGCAACGGGCGGGCGAGCTCGGTCGCGTCGTGCGCGAGGGCGTGAGCGTTGCGATCGTCGGTCCGCCCAACGCTGGAAAGTCGTCTCTGCTCAACGCGCTTCTGCACGAAGAGCGCGCCATCGTCTCCGCGATGCCCGGCACCACGCGAGACACCATCGAGGAAGCGCTCGTCGTCGACGGCGTGCAAGTGCGTTTGATCGATACGGCGGGAATTCGGGTGCACGCGGACGCGGTCGAATCCGCCGGGATCAAGCGGACGATCGATGCCGTCTCGCACGCGCGGATCGCGCTCGTGACACTGGACGGATCGCGGTTGCCCGGGCCCGCCGAGCGCGATGTGCTCGAGCGCACGCGGGGCCGCGAGCGCATCGTCTTCTGCAACAAGGCGGATCTCGGCGTCGAGGGAGCGCGAGCGCTCGCGTCGTGCGAGCCGATCGTGGGCAGCGTCTACGATCCCTCGACGCAGGACTCGATACGCGCTGCGATCGCGCGCATCGGATGGAACGGCGAGACGATCGATCTCGCCCGGCCGCATCTAGCCACGGCGGCCGAAATGACGGCCGCGGCGCAAGCGCTCGCCGCGCTCGCCCACGCCAGGGCGACGCTTGCGGCCGGCGAGCCCGTGGATCTCTGCGCGGGTGACCTTCAGCAAGCCGTCGCCGCGCTCGGGCATGTAAGCGGTGAGGCCGTTGCCGAAGAGGTCATCGACGGAATCTTTGCTCGCTTTTGCATCGGGAAATGATATGATCGGCGTTCTTCGGAGAAACTGGTGGGCGATCGCGCTACGAGGCGTCGTCGCATTGCTTTTCGGCCTGCTCGTCTTCGTCTTTCCGCGTGAAGCGGTCGTCGTGCTCGTGCTCCTCTTCGGGGCCTATGCAGCCGTCGACGGCGTCTTCGCCATCCTGTCGGCGGTGCTCGCGGAGCAGGCGCACGAGCGATGGTGGCCGTTCGTCGTCGAGGGTCTCCTCGGTCTGGGGATCGGCGCACTGACCTTCTTCCGACCCGGCATGACCGCGCTGGCGCTCTACGTCGTCATCGCCGTTTGGGCCATTGCGACCGGAATCGTCGAGATCGTCGCGGCGATCCGCGTCCGCAAGACGATTGCGGACGAGCTGATGCTGCTCATCGGCGGCATCGCGTCCGTCCTGTTCGGCGTCCTGATGATCATCTTTCCGGCCGTCGGCGAGGTCACGGTTATCTGGCTCATCGGCTTCTACGCCGTGCTCTTCGGGGTCTTGATGATCGCCTTCGCGTTGCGCGTACGTGCGCACAGCGCGTAGGCTCGCGCTCGTCTTCGTCATCGCCCTGAGCGCGTGTACGCGCACGCATCGAGCGTGGGGCATACCCGGTGAGGTGCGCATTGCCTACCTCGGTACGATCTACACGCTCAATCCACTGATCGCATTCGGGCAACGGTTGATCGATCTCACGCAGCTCTACGCGCAGCCGCTCGTGGGAGTAGGGCCAAACGACGCAGCCGTTCCGGTGCTCTGCGCGACCGTTCCTACCGTTGCGAACGGCGGCATCTCGCCGGACGGCCTCACGATCACGTATCGCCTGCGGCGCGGCGTACGCTTCGCGGACGGCGTGCCGTTCACGTCGCGCGACGTTGCGTTTACGTATCGCGCGATCCTCGACCCGCGCAATCCGGTCACGGAAGCCGAGCCCTACCGGCGCATCGCAGCACTCACGACGCCGGACGCGTACACCGTGCGCATTCGCCTCAAGCGCCGGTGGGCGGGTGCGGTAGACGAGCTCTTCGCCGCATCGGACTATATCTTCGGCATCCTGCCGGCGCATGCGTTTTCCAGCACCGACATGGTGCACGCAGCCTGGAACCAGCACCCTTTCGGAACGGGGCCGTTTCGCGTGACCCGATGGATTCGCGGCGATCGGGTCGAGCTCGAGCGCAACCCGTACGCGCGACCGGCGGCATTGCTCGACCGTGTGATCGTGAAGATGCTGCCGGACGAGAACACAGCCTTCATTGCCTTACAAGCACACGCCGTCGACTTCACCGACATTACGTACGATCAGGTCGGACCGGCACGCGCTTCACCCGGCATCGCGGTCGTGGCCGTGCCGCGCAACGAAGTCGACGACGCGGAGTTTCAGACGCAAGGGGTGATGGGCGACCTACGGCTGCGCCGCGCCGTCGCGTACGCCGTCGACCGTGCGGCCATTGCGCGTGCCGTCTACCACGGCTACAGCCCGCTTGCGACGACCGAGATTCCGCCGCTCTTCGCACAGCACGATGCAGCGATCCGCGCGCTGCCGTACGACCCGGCTCGCGCTCGCGCACTTCTCGCGGGCAGGCACCTTACGGTGCGTATCGCGTTCAACGCATCCGAGGATACCTACCGTGCGGTGGCAACGGTTCTGCAGGCGAACCTCCAAGCCGTAGGGATCGGCGGGGTGCTGCGGGGGGCCACGCCGGCCGTGCTCTATGCGCCTCCTGCCCAGGGCGGCGTCCTCTACGACGGCCTCTTCGATATCGAAATCGGTGGCTGGTACGGGGGCCTCGACCCCGAGGCGTCGGAGCCGTGGACGTGCGCCAATCGCGCGCCAGCCGGCCCGAACGTGGCTCGCTGGTGCGACGCGCGATACGACGCCGCATTCGCCGAGCAGCAGCGTACGCTCGATCCGGCGGCGCGCACTGCGGCATTTGCGACGATGCAGCAGCGCGTGCACGACGCGATGCCGCTGATCTTTCTCGTCTACCGCACCGAGTTCGAAGCGCTCAACCCGTCATTGCGCGGATTTTCGCCGAACATGCTCTACAACTTCAGCCAGACGCAAGACTGGTCCCTAGGGAAACGCTGAAGAAGTCGCTGCACCGAGCCCTACCCTCGGGCAGAGAGCGACGGTGGTTCTGCTGAATACCCACGCGTGAGCGCAATGCGGAGCGACGATGCGGCCGTCATCATCGTGGGCGGCGGACATGCGGGTGTCGAGGCGGCGCTCGCGGCGGCGCGGATCGGCGTGCCGACGCTGCTCGTCACGGGCGACCCCGAGAAGATCTGCACGTTGCCGTGCAATCCGTCGATCGGGGGAAGCGCGAAGGGCCAAATCGTGCGCGAGATCGACGCGCTCGGTGGCGCCATGGGCATGCTTGCCGACGCCTGCAGCCTCCACGCGCGCTTCTTGAATGAGAGCAAGGGGCCCGCGGTGCGCGCGCTGCGCGCGCTGATGGACAAGCCCTCTTACGCGCGCGGCGCAGTTGCGATGCTGCGCGAACAGCCAAACCTGGCGATCGCGCGAGGGCTGGTCGAGGATATCGTCGTCGAGGCCGGCGCGGTGCGTGCCGTGCGCTGCGCCGACGGTGCGAGCTACCGGGCACGGCGCGTGGTTCTCGCGACGGGAACCTTCCTGGGCGGGAAGACCTTTCGGGGCGACGTCGTTACCGAAGAAGGCCGATTCGGGGAGGCTCCGGCCGTCGGTCTGTCCCACGCTCTGCGACGCCTCGGTTTTGCGACGCAGCGGCTGAAGACGGGCACGCCTCCGCGCATTGCGCGCGACTCCGTCGACATCGGCGCAATGCAATCGCAACTGCCGAGCGCCGCTCGGCTGCGGTTTTCGTATCGCAGCGCTACGGCATTTCCCGGGCCGCAGCTCTCGTGCTACATCACGCTCACGAACGATCGCACGCATCGGCTCGTGCGCGACAATCTCCACCGCTCGCCGCTCTACGGTCTCGATCTCATTCGTGGAATCGGTCCGCGGTATTGCCCGTCGATCGAAGACAAAGTGGTGAAGTTCGCGCACAATCCGGTCCACCAAATCTTCATCGAGCCCGAGGGGTGGGACGAGCCGACGCTGTACGTCGGCGGCTTCTCGACGTCGCTTCCGGCCGAGGTGCAGATCGAGATGCTCCACACGTTGCCGGGGCTCGAGGCCTGCGCGATGGTGCGTGCCGGATATGCCGTCGAATACGACATGGTGCCGCCGACGCAACTACACGATACGCTCGAGACGCGCGGCGTCGCGGGACTCTTTCACTGCGGGCAGCTCAACGGGACGTCCGGCTATGAGGAGGCTGCCGCACAAGGCTTCATCGCAGGAGTCAATGCAGCGCGCGCCGCGGCGCGCCAGAGTCCGTTGCGCATCGAGCGCAGCCGCGGCTACATCGGCGTGATGGTCGACGATTTGGTCACGAAGGGCGTCGATGAGCCGTATCGGATGCTGACATCACGCGCGGAGCACCGGTTGCTATTACGGCACGACAATGCCGATCTGCGCTTGACGCCGCTCGGTCGTGAAATCGGAACCGTCGACGATCGCGCGTGGCAGGCGTTCGAACAACGGCGCGAAGCGCTCGAGAAGGCTTTGCGCGACGCTCGCACGTCCGGCGTCGCGTCGAGACTGCGCCGCCCAGAGGCGAGCTTCGAAGATGTTGCGACGAGCTTTAGGCCGCCGCTCGACGCCGAGATCGGCGAGCGATTGGCGATCGAAGTCAAGCTCGAAGGCTACGCGGCGCGGGCGGCGGCCGCCCTCGAGCGCAGCAGGCGGCTGGAATCCGCGGAGATACCGGCGGCGGTCGACTATGCCAGCATAAAGGCACTATCACGAGAGGCGCGAGAGAAGCTTGAGGCGCGGCGGCCAAGGACGCTCGGCTCCGCCGGACGGATTCCCGGTGTCACGCCATCGGACGTAGCGATACTGGAGGTCTTCGTGCATCAATCGCGCGGTGCGTTCTCGTAACTAGGGCATGTTTGCGGCGATTGAGACCCTTTTGCGGGAGGCGCAGATCGAGGCGCCCGAGGCGCGCCGGCTCGCAGAGTACGGCGAGATGCTCCTCGAGGCCAATCAGCGGACGAACCTAACCGGCGCGAAGACCCCGGAAAAGCTGGTGTCACATCTGCTCGACAGCCTGACGCTGGCGCCCTTTATCATCGGGCCGCTCGTCGACGTTGGTTCTGGATCAGGCCTCCCGGCGATTCCGCTCGCCCTGGTTTTGGGGATCGAGATTACCATGATCGAGGCCACGGGAAAGAAGGCCGCCTTCCTCGAGCGCGCAGTAAAACGTCTCAAGCTTCAAGGAGAGGTCATCGCGGAACGCGCCGAGACGGCGGCGCGGAGCGAGCGTCTCCGTGACGCATATCCGTCCGCCACGTGTCGGGCCGTAGCCTCAGGCACCGCGACGGTCGAATTGCTTCTCCCTTTCGTTCAGCCATCCGGGCTCGCGCTTCTTCAGCGAGGAAGAGTCGAGGAATTCGAACGAGCGGCGATCGCTGACGCGGCCCTCGTTCTGGGCGCTGAACTCGAAGGCATTGTTACGCTGTCCGATGGAAAACGCTCAATCGTGCAGCTCCGAAAAACGATGCCCACCCCATCGCGATTCCCACGGCGCGTGGGCGTAGCCGAGCGCCGGCCTCTCTGTCCGGAGCGTTTCACGTGAAACACCGGCGCCTGAAACTCGCTCAGAGAGCGCCGGGTCTTGGGCCGAAGATAGCACGGCCGCAAGGATATAATGATATATCGCGATATGTCTGAAATGAGCGTATGGCAGCGGGGGTGAGTGCAGGCGCGGGGGATCGGGCCGCAACCAACCGCTGGCTGATATCCCTGACCGTCATGCTCGGCATGATCATGGCAATCATCGACGCGACGATCGTGAACGTCGCGCTGCCGACCATCGCAGGCAATCTCGGCGCGTCGATCGACGATGCAGCGTGGGTAGCGACCGGGTATCTGCTCTCTGCCGTCATCATCATGCCGCTCAACGGCTGGCTGACGGCGTACTTCGGGCGGAAGAACTTCTACGCCGCGTGCATCGCGATCTTTACGATCGCGTCGTTCCTCTGCGGTACGGCCACGAGCATTTGGCAGCTCACATTCTATCGCGTCATTCAAGGCATCGGGGGCGGCGCGCTGCAGCCCACCGCACAGGCACTGCTCTTCGAGACGTTTCCCCCGAAAGAGCGTGGCGGCGCGATGGCGATCTTCGGCATCGGCGCAATGTTCGGCCCTGCGATCGGACCGCTGCTCGGCGGGTATCTCATCGACAACGCCACATGGCCGCTGATCTTCTTCATCAATATCCCGATCGGTATCGTGGCGTTCTTGATGACGCTCGCGTTCATTCCGAACCCGCACTACTTGGAAAAGCCGAAGGCAGGCCTCGACGTGATTGCGCTCGGGCTGCTCGTCGCGGGGCTCGGCTCGCTCCAGTACGTTCTCGAGCGCGGACAACACGACGATTGGTACAGCTCGCCGACGATCGCCATTCTCACGATCGTCGCGGTCGTCGGCATCACCGCATTCATCGTGAAGTCGCTGCGGGACAGGAATCCACTGGTCGATCTGCGCGTCTTTCGCTATCGCGAGTTCGCGATCGGCAATATCCTGCTCTCGATCCTGGGATTCGGCCTTTTCGGCACGACGCTCATCATGCCGCTCTTCTTTCAAGGCGTTGCGGGCATGTCGGCGTTCGAAACCGGCCAGGTACTCTTCCCCGGAGCCATAGCGACCGCGGTCTCGATGCTGTTCGCGGGCCGCATGGTCGGCCGCGTCGACAGTCGTATCTTGGTGAGCTTTGGGCTCGTGATGTTCGCGCTCTCGACGTGGATGCTCGGCGGATTGAATCAGAACACGGGGTACTGGGACGTATTCTATCCCAGAATCATTCAAGGTTTCGGCATGGGCTTTCTCTTCGTACCGCTTTCGACGGTGATGCTGGCACCCGTTCCGCGTGAAGACCTTGCGGGGGCGAGCGGCGTTTCGAACCTCGTGCGGCAGATCGGCGGCAGCTTGGGCATCGCCATCCTCACGACCTTGCTCGTCCGCGAGACCGCTTTTGCATGGTCCACGCTCGCCGGCGGCGTCACCTCCACGCACGGGCAGCCCATCGGAACGCTCACGCAGTTGGTGGCGCAGCAGTCGTCGGTGATCGGATACGACTTTCTCTTCCGCCTGACGGCCGTCGTCTTCATCGTTACGCTTCCGCTCGTCTTCTTTATGCGGCCGCCCCGCAGCGCGAGGGCTGCGCCGGCAATGATCGAGTGACGGCCCGCGCACTCGATGAGCGGCTCGCACGGGTGCTTCCCGCCGGGACGCTGTATGCGGTAGGCGGCCGCGTGCGCGACGAAATGCGCGAGGACGGGACCGCCGAAGCAGGCGCCAACGATCTCGATTACGTCGTGACCGGCGTGCGCTTCGGCGAGTTGCGCGAGCGACTGCAGCGAGCGGGCCGCGTCGACCTCGTCGGCGCCTCGTTCGCGGTGTTCAAGGTGACGCTCGACGGTACGACCGTCGACGTCGCATTGCCGCGACGCGAGCGCTCGACGGGCACGGCGCATCGCGCCTTCGAGGTCGAAGGCGGCCCCGACGTACCGCTTGCCGATGATCTGGGCCGGCGAGACTTCCGCATGAACGCCATGGCGCGCGCACTACCCGCGGGCGAGCTCGTGGATCCGTATGGCGGATGCGCCGACATCGCCGCGCGCCGCATCGACATCATCGCCGAGCGCGCGTTCGATGAAGACCCGTTGCGCATGCTGCGAGCGGCGCAGTTCGCCGCGCGTTTCGAGTACGTGCCCACGCCGCGCACGCTGGCGGCGATGCGCGCCGCGGCGCCGTTGGCCGCGACGATCTCCGCGCAGCGCATTGCCGACGAGCTGACGAAGCTGCTGACGCGAGCGCACCGGCCGTCGATCGGCTTCGAGATTCTGCGCGATGCCGGGGTGCTCGCGGCGATCGCACCGGAGCTTCTGGAAGGCGTCGGCGTCGAACAGAACGAGTGGCATGCGTACGACGTCTGGCACCACGCGATGGCGACGCTCGACGCAGCGCCGCGCGGAGATCTCGAGCTTCGCCTCGCGGCGCTTCTCCACGACGTCGGCAAGCCACGCACGAAGGACGGCCCGCACTTCTACCGCCACGAGCAAGTCGGTGCCGAGATGACGCTCGCGCTTTTGCGGCGGCTGCGCTTCAGCAACGACGCGATCGAGACGACGGCCCACCTCATACGCTCCCACATGTACGCCGCAGATCCCGAGCTCTCCGACGCGGCACTGCGCCGCTCGATCCGGCGAATCGGCGTGGAGCGGCTCGAGCGTCAGTTCGCGCTGCGTCACGCGGACATTGCGGGCTCCGGGCTCCCGAAACGCGACGATGCGAACGAGCGTTTCGAGGAGCGCGTTCGCGCGGAGGTCGCGCGTAAGCCCGCATTCTCGGTCGCCGACCTCGCCGTGAGCGGCGAAGACGTCGTCGCCGCGATGATTCGGCACGGTCGGGCGCCCGCGGAGTTTCGTGGCGACCAGCGCGTCGGCAACCTCTTGCAGCGGCTCTTCGAGCAGGTCACGGAGGAGCCCGAGCGTAACGAGCGCCACACGCTCTTGGCATTGTTGGATGAGTATCTCACCGAGCCCACTGCATAATCGCGGCGACGTGCGCATTATTGCGCTCGTCAATCAAAAGGGTGGCGTCGGCAAGTCGACGACGGCCGTGAACCTCGGGGCGGCGCTCGCGCTTCTCGGCAAGAAGGTGCTCGTGATCGATGCCGACCCGCAGGGCAATACGACCACCGGCTTCGGCATCGAAAAGAGCACCGAGAGGCCGAGCATCTACGAGGTGCTCATGCGGCAGGCGGTGCTCTCGGAGGCCGTTGTCTCGACGGAGATCGGGCAGCTCGGCGTCGTGCCGGCAACGATCAATCTCGCCGGCGCGGAGATCGAACTCGTCCCGGAGCTCTCCCGCGAGACGCGCCTGCGCGAGGCGTTAGCGCCGGAGGCCGAACGCTACGAGTACGTCCTCGTCGATTCGCCGCCCTCGCTCGGCTTGCTGACGATCAACGCGCTGGTTGCAGCGACGGAGGCGATCATCCCAGTGCAGGCGGAGTTCTACGCACTGGAGGGCCTCTCTCAGCTTACCCGCGTCATCAATCGCGTCCGCGAAGCGCTCAATCCCCGCTTGCACGTCAGCGGCGTGCTCGTCACGATGTACGACGGCAGAACGCGTCTCGCCGTCGAGGTGTTGGAGGAGCTCGCCCGATACTTCCCGGAGCAGATCTTCAAGACGCAGATTCCTCGCAACATTCGTCTCTCGGAGGCTCCGTCGTACGGGAAACCCGTGATGCTCTTCGATCCGAAGAGCCGCGGCGCGCAGGCGTACATGGCGCTCGCCCACGAGCTGGTAACGCCTGTGGAACTGCACGTATGAGCGGTCCGCGCGGATTGGGCCGAGGTCTCGACGCGTTGCTCGGTAGCGCGCCGCTCCCGGTGGCGCCGGCACAGACGTCGGGCTTACGCGAGATTCCGCTCGACCGCATCGTTCCCAATCCGTTCCAGCCGCGCAAAGCGTTCGACGAGTCGTCGATGATCGAGCTCAGAGCGTCGATCGATGCGCACGGCGTGCTCGTGCCGATCATCGTGCGGCCCCGAGGAGATCGATTTCAGATCGTGGCCGGCGAGCGCCGCTGGCGCGCGTGCGCCGCACTCCAGCGCTCGACGATACCGGCAATCGTGCGTGAGGAGAGCGATCGCGCGTCTCTCGAGATGGCGATCGTCGAAAACCTCCAGCGCGAAGATCTCAACGCGCTCGAAGAAGCCGCGGGCTTCGCACAGCTCGTCGATGACTACGACCTCACGCAAGAACAAGTCGCCCAGCGCGTCGGCAGGAGCCGCTCCGCGGTTGCGAATGCGCTGCGTCTGCTCGGGCTGCCCGACGCGATCAAGGCGATGATCGCCGACGGGCGCCTCACCGGCGGACACGCGCGCGCGCTCCTCGCCGCTCCGGAAAGCGAACGTCTCGCGCTCGCCGCGCGTGCGGCCGCGGAGGGCCTGCCGGTGCGGGCGCTCGAACGGCTTGCGTCGGCTCAAGCGGCGCCGCGCGCTGCTCCGCCGGCGGCGGCACGATCGCTTTCGGCGGAAGAGCGCGAGTTCGAAAACCGCCTGCGCGAGCGCTTCGGGACGCGCGTCGCGATCGTGCACACGGGAAGCGGCGGCCGCATCGAGTTTCATTTCTCCGGCGCGCGCGAGCTGATGGACCTGGGCGACCGTCTGCTCGAGTCGTGACGCGCGCGCAGCGCGCCTGCCTGCTGCACGGCATATACGTCATCGTGAACGAATCGCCGCGCGCCGAGCAGATCGCGCGCGCGGCCGTGGACGCCGGCATCCGCATCCTGCAGTATCGCGCGAAACGCGGCATCGATCCGCGGCACCTGCGTGCGCTGCGCGCCCTCGCAGACGAACGTAACGCGCTGCTGCTCGTGGACGACGACTGGCGCGCGGCGCTAGCGTTGCGCTGCGACGGGGTCCATCTGGGTCCGGGCGACGATGGTTTCGACGATCTCGCGCGCGTGCGCTCGGCGCTCGGCGAGTTGCTTCTCGGGGTCTCGTGCGCCGATGCGAACGAGATGCGCGCGGCCGAAGCAGGTGGCGCGGACTATGCGGGCGTCGGTTCGGTATTCTCGACCGCGTCGAAGAGCGATGCCGGCACGCCGATCGGCATTCCGGGGCTTTGCGGCATAGCTGCCGCTGCCCGCCTGCCGGTGGCGGCGATCGGAGGGATCACGGCGGAGAATCTTCGCGACGTGAAGGCAAGCGGCGTCGCGATGGCGGCCACGATCTCGGCGATCGCGGACGCTGCCGACCCGGCTCGCGCGGCTCGGGAGATGCTTCGCATTTGGAACGACGTGGAGATCCCGTAACGGTGCCGCAGGCGCCGGTGGTGCTTTCTATCGGTACGACGGAGCCCCGCAACGTCGCCGGCGTCGGCCGCGACATCGTTGTGGCGGCGGAGTACGGCTGCGCCGCCGTTACGGCGGTTGCGGCCGTAAGCGCGCAAGACGAACGCGGAGTTCATCTGCTCCACGTGCTTCCTTCAGAGTCGCTCGAGGCGCAGCTCGACGCGCTTGCGCGCGTCCGCGTCGGCGCCGTGCGGGTCGGAGCCCTCGGCTCCGCGGCCAACGTCGTGCTCGTTGCGCGCCGGCTCGAGACGATGGCCGGCGTCCTGGCGATCGTCGATCCCGTGTTTCACGCGAGCGCCGGTGGCGCGCTGCTCGAGAGCGTCGCTTTTACGGCCCTGCGAAACGAGCTTGCTACCTTACCGAACGTCTTACTCGCGCCGAATATCGCCGAGGCGGCGGCATTACTGGGGTACGACGCAATCGGTCGTGACCAGATGGAAGGCGCGGCGACGGAGCTGCGTGAGCGCGGTGCGTACGGCGTGCTCCTCAAAGGCGGCCATCTCGTCGGCGAGCCGGTCGACGTCCTCGTAACGCGCGACGGAATCGAAGCCTTCGCGGCGCCGCGGATTGCGGCGCAGATGGGCGGCACCGGATGCACGCTGGCGATGGCGATTGCGTGCGAGCTCGCGCTCGGGCACGCGCTGCACGAGGCCGTCGTCGCAGCTCGCGCGTTCGTGCGAGCGAAGATGACGGGCCTTGCGGGCGGAGAATAGCGCGACGATGAGCGTGGCCTCGAAACCTCGCGTGATGTCGGGGATGCGGCCGACGGGAGAGCTGCACGTCGGCCATCTCGTCGGCGTTTTGACGCAGTGGGCGAACTTCTGCGATACGGCGGATGCCTTTTTCGAGGTCGCGGATCTGCACGCGTACACCACGAGCTTTCAGGACGCGCAATCGGTGCGCGACGTGCGCGAGGAGATGGTTGCGGTCTGGCTCGCTGCCGGCGTCGATCCGGCGAAGTCGACGATCTACCTCCAGTCGGCGGTGCCCGAGATCAGCGAGCTCTACACGCTGCTCTCGATGATCGTCCCCGTCTCGTGGCTCGAACGCGTTCCAACGTATAAAGGACAGATCGAGGCGCTCGGCTCGGAGATCGCGACGCACGGATTCCTCGGCTACCCGCTGCTGCAACTCTGCGACGTCGCCGTCGTGCGAGGCGAGCGCGTACCTGTGGGAAGGGACCAAGTCGCACACCTGGAGTTTGGGCGCGAGGTCGTGCGGCGCTTCAACTACCTGTACGGCGAGGGGCGCGAGGTGCTGACCGAGCCGCATCCGACGCTCTCGGCGTTTCCCGAAGTCCCCGGTACGGACGGGCGAAAGATGAGCAAGTCCTATGGTAACGCGATCTTCATCGCCGACGACGAGGAGACGACCGAGAAGAAGGTGCGCGGGATGATTACGGACCCGCAGAAGATCCGCCGCGGCGATCCGGGCAGGCCGGAGATCTGCCCGGTCTTCGCACTCTGGCGATTTGCCAATCCGCTTCGCCTCGACGGCATTGCGGCGACGTGCCGCTCGGGCGAGCTCGGCTGCGTGCAGGACAAGGGCGATTTCGCAGAAGCGCTCAACGCCTATCTCCGCCCGGTGCGCGAACGCCTGCGGGCCTATCGCGCGGACCGGGCCGCCGTCGCGCGCATCATCGAAGATGGAACGGCGCGTGCGCGCGACGTCGCGGCCGACGTGCTCCGCGACGTGAAGCGCGCGATGAAACTCCTTTAGGCGTCTCGGCTATCCTTTGAACGCGGGCAATGCCTTCGCAATCGCGGAGAGCGCCCAGTCGATGTCGTCGAGCGACGCTGCATACGAGAAGCGCAGATAGCCGCTTCCGGCTTTGCCGAACGCCGACCCGCTCGTACATGCCACGCCCGCCTCCTCGAGGAGGAAACTCGCAAGCGCGCGATCGTCCTGCGTGATGCGCGAGATGTTGGGAAAGGCGTAGAACGCGCCTTCCGGCACCGTGCACGAGAGGCCCGTGATGAGGTTCAGACCCGCGACGATGCGGTCGCGCCGCTCCCGGAACGTCGCGTTCATCGCGCGCACCGGTTCGTCGGGTCCCCGCAGCGCGGCGATGCCGGCGCGCTGCACGAACCCTGCGACGCAGCTGAACGTGTTGTTATTGAAGAGCGTCACGACGTTCGCGAGCGCCTCGGGCATCAATGCGTATCCGAGGCGCCAGCCGGTCATGGCGTACGCTTTCGAAAATCCGTCGACGACGATCGTGCGATCGCGCATTCCGGGCAACGCAGCGATCGACAGGTACTCGCGATCGAAGTAGAAGTTACGGCTGTAGATCTCGTCGGCGAGCACCAGGAAATCGTGGCGTTGCGCCAGCGCGGCGATGCGTTCCAAATCCTCGCGCTGGAGAACGCCTCCGGTCGGGTTGTGCGGGGAGTTGATGACGAGCAGCTTCGTACGGGCCGAGACGCGGCGCTCGAGCTCGTCGAGATCCATGCGCCAATCGCGCTCCTCGCGTAGCGGAATGGCAACGGTCTTCGCCTGCAGATAACTCGCCGCTGACGCGTAGGCCGGATATGCCGGGTCGAAGTAGACGAACTCGTCGCCGGGGTCCAGGAGCGCGCAGAGCGTGTTCCAGATCGCGGGCTTCGCGCCGGGAGTGATGACCACGTTCTCTGCGGAGTAGCCGGGCTCGATGCGCCGGAAGCTGCCCGCGTACTCGGCGACGACCGAACGAAGTTCGCCCAGGCCTGCCGATGGGAGGTAGTGGGTGTATCCGGCGTCGAGCGCCTCGACCGCTGCCTGTTTGATGTGCCCGGGGGTATCGAAGTCCGGCTCGCCGATCTCCATGTGGACGACCCGGCGTCCCTGGGCTTCAAGCGCTCGAGCTCGCGCGAGGACCTGGAAGGCGTTCTCCGCGCCGAGCCGGGCGACGGCTGATGCGACCCGATTTTCGGTGACGGCAAGCATCTAATGGTCCCTTTCGCGGTGACTAAAGCAGTAGCGAATCGTCAAGGGGGCCGCTCGGGGGCAGGCGAACCAATCTTGCCCTACCATGCGTACCCTGTCGGAAGTTTTCACGCCGGGTGCACCGACGTTGCCTGAAGGACTCCGGACGCTCGTGGTTTCTCCCGAGCGCGAGTTGGAACCTGGGATGACCGTGCGCGCGGGATTTACGTTCCGCAACAACGGCGGCGCGCCGGCAACCGGCGTGCGCGTGCGATTCAACCTTCCCGATGGGCTCGTCTACCTCGTCGGCAGCGGACGCCTCGACGGCGCCGATCTCGACGACGAGTTGGGGAACTCACCGCTGCTCGCACGCAACGGCGCGCACATCGGCGACGTCGCTCCTGGTGAAGAGCGCCGGCTCGAAGTCGCCTACAGCGTCGTCGGAGCCATCGAGAACGGAACGACCATCGAGCTCCAAGCCGCGGTTGCTTCCTTCGAAGTACAGCCGGTCGGCTCGAATGTGGTGCGCCTCATCGCCCGCAGCCGTCCCCAACTGATGAATGCGTTGACCGGGATCACTATCGAGACGCGACGCGATCCGGCCCCGGGAGTCGAAGCAGAGATCACCGCACGGGTTCACAATGCCGGGGAGTCGAGCGCACACGACGTCGTCGTGGTTGTGCCGGTACCGGAGCACACGTCGTACGTGCCCGGGTCCGCGCGCGTCAACGGTCGCGAGATCGAGCGCGATCTCGGTTGTGGATACGATCGCGTATACGCTCCCATCGTCGCAGCGGCCCTCTCCGCCAACGCGAGCGCTATGCTCGTCTATCGCGTACGCATCGACTCACCGCTGCCGGACGGTACGCGCATCTCGGCGTGCGCGCAAATCGCGTCGCAAGAGACGCCGGCTTTCGCGCTCGACCCAGCGGTCCTCGTCGTGCACGCAGCCCCGGATTTTGGCGACGATCGTACGGCGTTCGCGGTCGAGCCTGCGACGCAGGTGCATCCGGGCGAGCGCATCGTGCTTACCTTCGTCGCCCTCAACTCCGGCACCGCGGCCGCCGAGAACGCCACGCTCGCGTTTTCGTTGCCGGAGGCGCTCCTCTACGTGCGCGGCGCGGCGCGCGTCGACGGGCGCCCGACGCGCGAGCGTCGCGGCGAGCAACTCATTTTCGACTTGGGCCGCGTCGAGGGCGGCGAACGCGTCGAGCTTCGGTGCGAAGCGATCGCGGTTGCGCCGTTGCCTGACGGCACGTCGCTGCCGGTTGGGGCGGCGCTGACCTGGCAGCCGGCACAGGGCGAGGGCCAGCGGCGCTTCGAGCGCGCGGTGCTCATTCGCTCCGAGCCGGCGCTCGTGCGGCGACGCAACGCTATCGTTCGCTCGGGAGAAGAGGTCGTTCGGCCGGGCCAAGAGATTGCGGCGGCGATCGCGATCGCCAACGACGGAAGTGCGCCGGCGCTCGATGCAACGCTCCAGCTTCGTCTCGATCCGGCGCTCGAGGACGTTACCTTGAGCGAGCGCGGCGTGCGAGTTGCCATGGAAGGTGCCACAGCCGATTTGGGCTCGATCGATCCCTACGTCGCCCGGCGCATCATCCTTCAAGCACGGGTGCGAACGCCATACGCAGACCGCAGCGAGATCGTCGTGGGAGCGAGCTTGACGACGCGCGAGCTCGGCGAGACGCAGCTCGGCGAGGTGAGTTGGAGAGTAGACTCCCACCCGGTCTTCTCGCCGGGAACGTCCCGGCTCGAGCTCGCGAGCGGCGCCGTGCTCAGGCCGAATCAGCTCGCGGAAGTTCTCGTAACCATTCAAAACGTCGGCAGCGACGCCGCGCGCAACGTTCGCCTCCGGCTGCTCGTCTCGCCGGAAGCGCGCTTCGAGAGCGTCGACGGCGCGACGCGCGAGCGGTTGTCGATTCTCTTTGGAGAGATCGCTCCCGGCGCGACCGCCCAGGCGAAGCTCGGTTTGCGGCTATTGCGTAGCGTACCCAAAGAACATCCGCTCACGATCGACACGGTCCTCACCGCCGACTCGATGCTCCCGGTTCCGCTCGAGCGGCTGACCATCGTTACGACGGCAACGCCTGATTTTTCAGTGGGAGCGTTTCGCAGCAACCCTAGCGATGCCGCGGACCTCGGCGAGACGATCGAGTGGGCGCTCCACCTGCGTAACGGCGGAGACGGGCCTGCGCGCCAGGTGCAGATCCGCGTCGCACAGCCGGCCTCGCTCATCTACGTTCCGAACTCGACGACCGTCAACGACGTGCCGATTCGCGACGTCGGCGCGGTCGGTCCGTTCGCGAGCGATCGCGGCATCGTGCTCAACGAGTTCGACCCCGGCGTAGAGGCGACGATCCGCTGGCGCGACGTCGTCCACAACCAGCTTCCCGCCGGCGAGTCGATCGTGCGCGTGGCGCATATCACGTACGACGCCGATCGCTTCGACGAAATCGCCTCCGACGAGCTGAAGGTACGCGCCGCGCCGGTATTTGCCAACGCCATCCCGGGACTGCAGTTCGGGCTCGAAGGCCTCGTCGGTCCGGCGGCAGAGGGCGTACGCGAGGACCGGTACGCCGACGCCGGCGCTGGCATACCCGGGGACGCCGCGCCGTATGGCAACTTCCAAACTTCGGAGGGCACGTACAGTAACGGTCATGCCAACGATGCTATCTTGTCGGGGTCTCAGGTCGGGACCGCGCTCGGATTCGGCAGCGATTGGCTCGCGCGTACGCTGCGATTTCTGGAGGAGGCGCGCTTTTCGGGTCTCGTCACGCATCTCTTCGCCGTGCGCGCGTTCCTGCCGGACGCACTCGGCGACGGGCACGCAGCTATCGCGCCGGTCGCAGACGCACTGCGGGAAGAGCTCGACCGTCTCTTCATCAAGCTGCGTCTTCCGAACTACGCGATCGCACCGCGCGACATCGAGACGCCGTCGTCGCGCACGACGATCGAACGATTGCTCCACGACGCGTGTGTAGCGCGAGGTGCGCCAGCCGACCCATCGGGTGCCGTCGCGATCCTTCGCGGCTCGTACGATCCGGCCGCTCTACGCGAAATCGGTGAGCGCCTCCACGGTGCTCCGCCCGCGACCGCGCTTCCCTGGGCGGCGCTCGCGCGGCTGATGCCCGCCTCCGTCCCGCAGGCGCAGCAGTACCGTGCGTTACTCGTCGATCGGCTCGACGCGTTCTCCGAGGCGGATTCCGCCGAGTTCATCGAAGCGCTCCAACACCGCCACGACGGCGTCTTGAACGACGCCCTCGGCGCGTGGCTCGTATCGCTGCGCGCCGCGGTTACATGAGGTTTCAACCATGATCACCATCGCGATCGCCATACTCTTCGTCTTGGGAATCGCACTCGGTATCTACGCGGTGGTCGCGCCGCGGCCGTCGACGAACGAGCCGACGTTGCTCGATCAAGTCGATCTAGCGCCACTGCTCGCGACCTCGGAGTGGACGAACGAAGCCGGGCACGAGTTCGCCGGGCTCTCCGAATCGGCGCGCTGCGATCTCATCTTTGCGGTTGCCGCGCTCGACGACGAGCGCTCTTCGCACCTGCTCGAGGTCGCGCTGCAAGATCCGAACGAAGCCGTCGCGCTCGCCGCCGCCCACGCGCTGGCCGGCTCCGGCCGCGCGGCGGCAGTCGAGCGCTTTTTGGCGCAGCACCCCGGCGATCGCGCGGAACGCATCGTCTCGACGCTCTCGCTCCTCATCGTCCCTTCGCGCGAAGAGGCCGTACCGGCCGGGCGTTGACGTCCGTCCTCGAGCTCTCTCCGACGCGCCTCGCACGCTGCATTCGCGTTCTCGATCGCGGCCTCACCGCATCGCCGATCGTGCATCTCATCGCGCTGTCGTTCTTGCTGCCGGAGAGCGCCGGCGGCTCGTCGAGGATATGCTCGCTGCTCGCGACGTGTGCGCGGTCGCGCCGTAAGCGCTGCGAGCGGCTCTTCGTGCGATTGCCGGCGACGATCGGCGCAGACGACCTGGAAAGCGTCGAGGACCGCGGCGCACTCGTGGAGCTCGCCGATGCGATCGCGCGTACCGGCGACGCGGACGAGACGCGGCTGGCGCCGCAGAGCGGCGTTCGCATCGCCGGCGAGATCGCGCGAGATCGCGTGGGAGCCCTTCTTCCCGAACTGGAAACGGCGCCGCTGGGCTCGGTCATCCCGTGGATTCTCTGTTCGGAGCTTCTCGGTACCGCGATCGTGTATCGCGCGTCGCAGAGCGCATCGCTACAGGCGTATCGAGGGTCGCTGTTGGAACGCTTTGCGTCGCTTTCCGAGCAGTCGCCGCAGATCTTTTGGAAGGCGCTCGCGCGCGGCGAGGAGCCCCTCCTGCGCGAGCGGCTTGGAAACGTGATCGACGGATTACGCGGTGCTGCAGCGCTCGCTGCGACGGCGTAGCGCGATGCCGCTCTTCGGAATCTTGGCGGTCGTACTGCTCTCGGCGAGCGTCTACCTCGCGACCCAGCTCCGCCGCCGCGGGAGTACGCGCGAGGCGGTCGCGGTTGCCTTGGCGCCGCCCGCGGTGCGCTGGACGAAGGAGATCGCCGGCGACGATACGCCGACGCCGCAAGCGCGGATCGCGATCGTCGAGCGACTCGGCCTGCTCGCGAACGGTTGGAGCGTGGCGCTGCTGGAAGAAGCGCTCGACGACGAGTACGACGCGGCCGTGCGCGAGGCGGCGTGGCGCGCGCTCCTGCGCGCTCGAGCAGACGAGGCTACTTCTTCCCGAAGTACTTGACCAAGATCGCACGTGCAATAGGCGCGGCGACGTTTGCGCCGTAGCCTCCGCTCCGGTCGACGTACACCGCCAGAGCGAATCTCGGGTGGTCGGTCGGAGCCCAACAGATGAACCACGTCGTGTTCGGGCCGCGCCCGCCCGCGGTTTCCACGGTGCCGGTCTTGCCCGAGTACGGTAACCCCGCGATCGCGAGGCCATAGGCGGTGCCGCCTGGATCTGTGACGCGCGCCATGCCGGCACGAACGGCGGCGAGCGCGGCTTGCGAGGCCGGGATCTCGCGGATGATGCGGACCGGAATGCGCCGAACGACGGCGCCGCTCGGCGAGCGAATCTCCGTGACGACGTGCGGCTGATAGAGCGTCCCGCCGTTGATGACGGCGGACGCGACGTTGGTCATCTGAAGCGGCGTTGCCTGCATCGCTCCTTGCCCGATGCCGAGGCTGCAGACATCGCTCGGCTCGAGAGGAACGCCGTAGTTGCGCTCCATCCACGCGTTGGTAGGCCAGTTTCCACGGCCTTCACCTGGCAGATCGACGCCGGTGACATGATCCAGACCAAAGAGCAGTGCCCATTTGCGCAGTCGCGCGTTTCCCAAGTACCACGAGAGGCGGTAGAAGTAGCCGTCGCTCGACGCCGCGAGAGCCGGCACGAACGTCGTGTCGCCGAGGCCTCCGGCGGCGATGTCGCGCGCGAGATATCCGCCACAGTTCCAAGCGCCGCTGTCGTAGACGACTTGGTTCGCGCCGATGACGCCTTCGGTGAGCGCTGCCGAACCCGTCACCATCTTGAACGTGGATCCGGTTGGCGTTGCGGCGGCGATCGCGCGATCGAAGAGCGGCTCGAGCGGTGAGGTGAGATACTGCTCGACCGAGGCCGAGCGCTGCTCGGAGAAGTCGTTGGGATCGAAGTTCGGCGCGCTCGCGAGCGCGAGGATCTCCCCAGTATACGGATCCTCGGCGACCGCCGCGCCGGTCAGCGGACGTCCGCGGCCCCAGCTCTGCAGCCCTTGCACCAGGGCTTCCTCGACGATGCGCTGCAGCCGCCAGTCGATCGACGTTACGAGAGCGTCGCCCGGGATCGCCGGTTTTTGCGGGAACTCGGCGCCGCGCACCACCTGTCCAGAGGCGTCGACCTCGATGCGCTCGCCGCCGGGCTGACCGCGAAGATAGCCGTCGTACTGCGCCTCCAAGCCGTCTTTTCCGACGACGTCGTTTTGGGTATAGCCGAGCCGGCGCAGACGCGCGTATTCGCCGGCGCTGATCTCTCCCACGTAGCCGATGATGTGCGAGCCAAAAGCCCCATACGGGTAGTCGCGGATCGGCTGCGCCTCGAGATCGATTCCCGGAAGATCCGTGAGGATCTCCGAAAGCTGCGCGACGGTCGGAACCGGCAGGTCGACTGCGAGGATGATCGGACCGTAGGGCTCGTTCGCCGCGATTTGCGCGAATGACGTGTAGTCGATGCCGTGATGGTGGAACAGCCTGCGCATCAGCGTTCCCTCCGGGACGCCGACCGTCTGCGAGAGCAACGCTATTTCGCGCGGCAGGTCCGCGATCTCGGACGGGATCAGCCCGACGACGAACGACGGCCGGTTACGAGCGAGAACGATGCCGTGGCGATCGTAGATGAGGCCGCGCGGCGCCGCCACGCGTATCAGACGGATTTGATTCTCGAGCGCGGCGGCACGATACGTCGCTCCGTTGACGAGTTGAATCGTCGCGAGCCGCGCAACAAGAACGAGCAGCGCAAGTAGCATCGATGTCGCAAAGACGACGATGCGCAGCGGAGGACGCTCCCACGAGATGCGGCGCCGCGCAGGGCGATGCGGCATCATCGGCGCCACGCCATCGCGCGACGACGGTCGAAGCGGCGTGCCACGAACATCACCACGGCGGCCAGCACAGCGTTGAGCGCCCCTTGGAAGATGGCCTGGTGGAGGTGAAGCGTGCCGAGGCCGGCGGGGTAGCCCTCGGCCTTCTTGATGCTCCAGAATACGAGGTCGCGCACGAGCGTCGCGCAACCGACGACGATCATGAAGAAGGGCATCGAATCCTCGAAGAATCGCCGCGTCGGCAGCGAGGCGAGCAGCGCGGTGATCGCCGTGGCGAACGTCCACGCACCGCCGCTGTCGAATGCGATGAGGTCCTCTCCGATGCCGGCAACCAAACCAAAAAGCGTCGCGCGCGATATGTCCGATCGCATCGCGTACCACACGACCACGACGAGAATGAGACTCGGCTCGACGTTGCGCACGACAGCGTAATGCAGCACCGTCGACTGCGCAACGACCGCTGCGAGAAGCCAGAGCAACGCGACGCGCGCCGAAGGCCCGGCGTACCGCTCGGGCGTTCTACTTCGCGACAACGACAACGCGATCGAGTGCGCCGAGCGCGACGGCGGGACGGAGGACTGCTGTTTGGTAGAGTGCGGCGTCGCTGCGATCGATCTCGACGACCGTGCCGATCGGAATGCCCGAGCTGAACGAGCGGCCATTTCCCGTCACGACCACGTCGCCGATGCGTAGCCGTGCGTCCTGCGAGACGTACTGCATCCGCACGCTCGTGAGGTTCCCTTGCGCGATGCCCCACCATCGACCGCGCTCGACGATTGCGGGTATGCGGCTCGTGTAATCCGTGATGAGCAGCACCGTGCTCGAAAACGGCCCAACCTCCGCGATGCGCCCGACGACGCCCGACGCTGCAACGACGCCTTCGTCAGGCTTGATTCCCGCGCGCGAGCCGCGGTCGATCGTCACGGTGCGCGACTCGTTCTCGGGAGGGAATCCGATGATGCGCGCCTCGACGCCGTTGGGATATTCGGCGGCGACCGGCGCGATCGCAGCCTGCGACGCAGACGCCGCTAGCGCTTCGACGAGCCGAGCGTTCTCGGCCTCGAGCCTGCCGTTTTCGTCTCGCAGCGTGGCGTTCTCCCGGCCGAGCTGTGGAACGGAGAGCACGGTTCCGCCCGCGTCGCGCACGCCGCCGACGACCGCCGAGGTGAGCTCCTCGACGAAGGCTACGACCGTCGAACCTGCCCAGACGAGCGGCCCCAGCTTTCCGGTGCGCGCAGCGTTCACCTGTAGCAGCAATAGCGTGGCTGCGGCGATGATGATGCCGATTAGCGTGAAAAGCTTGCGTTCGTCTTGATACACGAGAAGATCGCCAAATGGTCCGGCGGCCTCATTTCGCGGTCGAGAGCACAAATCCCGAGGAGCGCAGCGTGCGGACGAAATCGCCGAGCGGGAAACCCACGACGGTAAAGTAATCGCCGTCGATGCTCTCGACGAGCGCCGCCGCGCGTCCCTGGATGCCGTAAGCACCGGCCTTGTCCGTAGGCTCACCGGTGGCGACGTACTCCTCAATCGCGTCCGGGTCGAGGTGACAGAACCGGACCGTCGTCGTCGACAGCCGCTCGATGGCGGTGTCGGCGTCCGGCAGTCGCAGCGCATAGGCGGTGTGAACGCGGTGGACCCTTCCCGAGAGCATTTTGAGCATGGCCGTGGCTTCCACGGGATCGCGGGGCTTCCCGAGCAGGCGGGAGCCGATATGGACGACGGTGTCGGCTGCAACCACGGCCTCGCTCGGGTACCGCGCGGCAACGGCGAAGAGCTTCGCTCGGGCATGGCGCTTGGCAAGGGTTTCCGGCGATGCGTTGGGATCGCCGGGCTCGTCGTAACCACTGGGAACGACGATGACGCTCAGGCCGATGCTGCGAAGCAGCTCGGCGCGGCGCGGCGAGCCGCTGGCCAGCACGATGCCGGTCAGTTGTTTCCTACCAATAATAGGTGCCATGCAGCTCGACGTACCCCCCGGCATGACGACCGTACAACTCGCGATGCGTGAAGTGGATGATGCCGCCGAGCGCGTCGTACTCGTACTCGCCCTTCACGACCACGGCGTCGCCCGTACGCAGCGGAATCGGTCCCGTGAAATCGATGCTGCTCTCGACGCGAACCGTCAGGGCGCACCCGCTGCGCAACCGGAGGAGAAATCCTTCGTGCGGACCGCTCGGACCGACGTGCGTTCCGAGCAGGCGGACCACGTTGCCGTCGGCGATGACCTCAACCCGGCTCTGGCCTTGTGCGTACGTGCGGCAGACGACGCCGTCGTCGGGTCCGGGCGTGCAGGCGCAAAGGACCAGGAGTGCGAGCGCCGCGGCGCTATGCCGGCTGCGCGGCTCCATACCCGTACAGGCCGCGCGCGGCGACGTACTCCCAGACGGCGTCCGGAACCAGGTAGCGCACGCTGTGATGCTGCGAAAGGAGCGAGCGCAACAACGTTCCGGATTCCGGGAGCTCCGGCAGGTTCAGCGTGCGTACGCGCTCGCGCAGACTCGACGGAATCTCCCCGATGACCCGCTGCACGGCCTCCGGACGGACGCCCGCTCGTGGCGCGATGACGAACCGTTCCACCGACTCGAGCACTTCGTCGAAGCGCACCCATTGCGCGTTGACGAGCGAGTCCGCCCCGATGATGAACGTGAACGCATCCCGGGGATACTTCTCGCGCAACGCCGGAATCAGATCGGCGGTGTATCCGCTCGCATCGTCGCGCAGATCGGCGTCCTCGAAGACGAAGAGGGGATTCCCGGCGATTGCAGCGCGAACCATCGCACATCGATCCTCGATCGGCGCCTCCGGCTGCGCCCGATAGTGATGCCCATTCGTTGGAACGAAGAGCACGCGCTCGAGCCCTTCCATCAACCGGGCCGACTCGGCAAGAAAGAGATGCGCGTTGTGAACCGGGTCAAAGGTGCCGCCGAAGATGCCAGTTCTCACGAGTAAGTGAACTCATACGCGCCTATGCGTACCGTGTCCCCTTGTGCCGCGCCCATTGCACGCAGGCGGCGATCGACACCAATGCGCTCGAGAGCGCGCTCGAAGCGCGCGAGCGATTCATCGGAGTCGAAGTTCGTCATCGCCGCAATGCGCTCGACGCGCTCGCCGCTGACCACGAAGGCTCCGTCCCGCTCGCGTTCTATGGTGAAATCGTCCTTCGGCACGAGGTCGATGCGCACCATCGGCTCGACGCGCGGCGGAGCGGGCGCCTGCGCGAGCGCTCGAGCGATTGCGTAGACGAGCTCGGTCACGCCTTCGCCGGTCACGGCGCTGATACCGGCGGTGTCCGGGTGTCGCTCGCGCATCTCTTCGAGGCGCGCGCGCGCGTCGGGCAAGTCCAGCTTTGAGATGCACAGCAGCGTAGGTTTTTCGATCAGCGCGCTGCTCCAGGCGCGCAGCTCGTTCTCGATGGTCTCCTTGTCGCGCAGAATGTCGTCGAGCGGCTTCGCGCCGTCGAGAAGATGGAGCAGCACGCGCGTCCGTTCGACGTGTCGCAGGAAGCGGTCGCCGAGGCCCGCGCCTTCGTGCGCGCCTTCGATCAAGCCGGGGACGTCGACCATGACGAACGACGCTTCGTCGGATACGCGCACGACGCCGAGCTGAGGTTCGGTCGTCGTGAAGGGATAATCGGCAATCTTCGGTCGCGCCGCGGAGACCGCGGAGAGCAGCGTCGATTTACCCGCGTTCGGAACGCCGATGACGCCGCAATCGGCCAGAAGCTTCAACTCCAGACGCAGTGCGAACCGTTCGCCGGGCTCGCCCTTTTCGGCGAACCGCGGTGCTTGGCGAACGCTGGTAGCAAAATGCTGGTTGCCGAGTCCACCGCGGCCTCCGCGCGCGGCGAGGACGCGCTCCGCCGGTGCGGCGAGGTCCGCGACGAGGGCTTCGGGCTTGCCTTCCTGAGAGCGATACACGAGCGTTCCGACCGGGACGCGAATTGTCAGGTCCGTGCCGCTGCGCCCCGATTTGTTCGATGTTCCGCCGTGCTTGCCGGAATCGGCTTCAAAGCTGCGCCGGAACCGAAACTCGACCAGCGTCGATATCTCCGGGGTCGCTTCGAGGTAGACGCTCCCGCCGTGACCGCCGTCCCCGCCGGCCGGGCCGCCTTTGGGGATGAACTTCTCCCTGCGCCAGGCCACGATGCCGTCGCCGCCGTTACCCGCCGCGACGGAGATCGTCGCTTCATCGATGAATTGCACGAGAAAACCGCAGATGCAGTCGCCTCGGAGCGCGCGTACGGCTCGTACGCGTAACCGGCTTGGCGGCTTGGCCGGAGCTACGGGTGAGACTTCTCAGAAGTATGGTTAGGCTGCTCGGACGACCACGTGCTTGCGGTTGCGGCGATTGACGAACTCGACCGTGCCGCCGACGAGCGCAAAGAGCGTGTGGTCCTTCCCGATCCCGACGTTCTCGCCTGGATGGAACCGCGTTCCACGCTGGCGCACGATGATGTTTCCCGGGATCACGCGCTCGCCGCCGAACTTCTTGACGCCCAGGCGCTGCGCGTTCGAGTCCCGGCCGTTGCGGGTCGAGCCGGCGCCCTTTTTCGAGGCGAAGAGCTGGAGATCGAAGCGGAACATAGCCGCGTGAGTATAGCAAGGGCTTCGGAGCCTTGGCAAGCGCTCACGCGCGCACCGCCGGCTCCGAAAAGGTGAGCGTACGGGCGTCGGCGTCGAGGGTTGCCTCCAAGCCGATCGGCAGCACCCACTGATGTGGCACGTGGCCTGAGGGGATGCCGCAGAGCACGGGGCGATCCCAACCGGAGAGCCGCTCGGCGACCACGTCCTCGGCCGTGCCCTGCGAGTCAGCCTTCGGCTCGCAGCGCGTCAAGCCGCCGACGATCACCCCGCGCGCCGCCTCGATGGCTCCAGCGAGCCGCAGCTGGGTCAGCATGCGATCGATGCGGTACGGCTCCTCGTCAACGTCCTCGAGCAGGAGCAGCGCCTCGCGAAGTGCCGGCGCCCAGGGCGACCCGAGGAGGCTTGCGACGATGCTCAGGTTCCCCCCGGCGATGCGGCCCCGCGCACTTCCGCCGCGTACGGTCGTCGCGGCGAGCGCGGCGAGGGTACCGATCGGTTCGAGCGACATGCATGCGCGCTCGACGTACGACCGCGCGACCTCGTCGAAGTACTCTTCGCGCGCGACCGGCCCGTGAAACGTGATCACTGCGCTACGTTGCGCGACGGCGTCGAGCAGCGCGGTGACATCCGAGAACCCGAGCACGATCTTGGGGTCGGCCGCGATGGCGCCGTAATCGACGTGCTCGAGAATACGCATGGTCCCATAGCCGCCGCGCAAGGCGACGATCGCGCGGATGCTCGGGTCGCGCGCCATACAATTGAAATCGTCGGCACGTTCCTCGTCGCTGCCGGCGAGGTAGCCGCGGCGAGCGGCGGCGTGACGCCCCACCACCGGCTCGACGCCGAGCGAGCGCACACGCGCGGCGCTTTGCACGATCTCATCATCGGTCACGGGTGCGGCCGGCGCGATCAAGCCGACGCGCTCGCCTCGGCGCAACGCGAGCGGCTTGCGCATCCTCGCGGGAAACGCAGGCAGCGCAGACATCGCGTGCGTCGTTCACCGCAGCGGGAGGTGCCCCTTGGGGGGCTCCGTAAGTTGAATCTAGTTTTGGAGTCGATACATCGTCAGCCGGGCCAGGCCGGGAACGCGGTCCGGCGACGCGTCGTTGTCACGGGTCTCGGTGCCGTTACTCCGCTGGGGAATAATCGCGACGAGTTCTGGCGCCGCCTCTGCGCCGGCGAGTCCGGCGTCGGACCCATCACGAGTTTCGACGCGTCCGATTTCTCGACGCGCTTCGCCGCCGAGGTAAAGGACTTCAACGGCGAGCAGCTGATCGGGAAGAAGGAAGCGCGCCGTATGGACGCGTTCGCGCAGTACGCGTTCGTCGCGGCGCGCGAAGCCATCGGGGACGCGAAGCTTCCCGAGGATGCCGAGCTGCGCAAGCGCGTCGGGGTCGTCCTCGGAACGGGCATCGGCGGCATCCAGACATTCCGTACGATGTCCGACCGGGCGCACGAGCTGGGGACGTGGGCGAGGACATCGCCCTTCTTCATTCCGATGCTGATGAGCAATGCCGCGCCCGCGCATATCTCGATGGCGAATAACCTGCGCGGTCCGATCTTCGCGACCGCCAGCGCCTGTGCGAGCGCGAACGACGCCATCGCGACCGCCTACAATTTAGTCGCGAACGGCGATTGCATCGCGATGCTCACCGGCGGCGCCGAAGCGACGATCACGCCTCTGGCCATGGGCGGCTTCTGCTCGATGCGGGCGATGTCGACGCGCAACGACGATCCCGCACGCGCCTGCCGCCCCTTCGATCGCGAGCGCGACGGGTTCGTGCTCGCCGAGGGCTCCGGCATTCTGCTGATCGAGGAGGCCGAGCACGCGCTGGCACGCGGCGCGCGGGTCTATGCAGAGGTCCTCGGCTACGGGCAGTCCGCCGACGCGTATGATATCGTGGCGGTCGATCCGAACGGCGACGGCGTGGTTCTCGCTCTGGAACGCGCGTGCGCGAGTGCCCGTCTCGAGCCGACGGACGTGGACTACATCAACGCGCACGGCACGTCGACGCCCATTGGGGATCCGGCCGAATCGAAGGCGATCGAGCGCGCCTTCGGCGAGCACGCGTATCGCATCGGCGTCAGCTCGACGAAATCGATGACGGGGCACGCGCTCGGCGCAGCCGGCGGCATCGAAGGCGTCGCGACCGTGCTTGCCGTGGCCAACGACGTCATGCCGCCGACGATCAACTACGAATTCCCGGACCCGGAGTGCACGCTCGACTACGTTCCGAACGTCGCGCGGCGCGCGACGATCCGGACGGCCCTTTCGAACTCATTCGGGTTTGGCGGACATAACTGCGTCATCGTCTTTGGCAAGATGCGTGGCGGGTGAGAATCGGCGCAAGCGCATACGGGAGCTGCTCGCTCGCGCCGGCGTGCGATTTGCCCCCGACTTCGACGCGATCGACCATGCGTTCGCGCACGAGAGCTACGCGCGCGAGTTCGCGTGCGCCTCGAACGAACGCTTGGAGTTTCTCGGCGACTCCGTTCTGGGCGCCATCGCGGCCTCGTGGCTCTTCGAGACCTTTCCGGACGAACCGGAAGGCGAGCTGACGTTGCGCAAAGCGTGGATCGTCAACGACGCGCAGATCGCGCGCACCGCGGGCCGGCTCGGCTTCTCGCAGCTCGTATTTCTCGGCGCAGGCATGCGCAAAGCCGGCGGTGCGGAGAACACGTCGATTCTCGCCGATGCATTCGAGGCGTTCGTCGGTGCGCTCTACCTTCGGTATGGAATGGAGCGAGCGCGGCGCTTCGTACTGCTCGAGCACGTCGAGCGTCTCGATCACGAGAGCGGCGCTCCGTTGGACGCCAAGACGCGCTTGCAGCATCTGGCTCAGGCGCAGATGAGCGCGACGCCCGCGTACTACGATGAAAACCGTGGCACGCCCCAGCTGCCCGCTTTCTTCTCACGCGTCGAAGTGAACGGGAGGCGGCTCGGCAGCGGCACGGGCTCGTCGAAAAAGATCGCGCAGCAGGCGGCGGCGCAGGACGCCCTGCTCGCCCTCGAGCAGAGCGAATGAAGCTCAAACGCATCAAAGCCTTTGGATTCAAGACCTTCGCCGAGCCGACGACGATCGAGTTCACCGGTGGCATCACGGCGGTTGTAGGACCCAACGGCTCCGGCAAGTCCAATCTCGTCGACGCGTTTCGCTGGGTGCTCGGCGAAACGTCGACGCGGTCGCTGCGCTCGGGGAAACTGGAAGACGTCATCTTCGCGGGAAACGACAAACGCAAACCGCTCGGCCTGGCCGAAGTCTCGATTGCGTTCGACAACAGTGACCGCTCGCTCGCGCTCGAATACGGTGAAGTCGAGATTACGCGCCGCGCCTATCGCGCCGGGGAGAGCGAGTACTTCATCAATCGCAGCCAGGTGCGGTTACGCGACGTCCACGATCTGCTCATGGGTACGGGCCTCGGCCCGGGATCGTACGCAATAGTCTCGCAAGGTGAGATCGACTCCGTGCTCAAGAGCAAACCGACCGAACGGCGCGTGCTCTTCGAGGAGACGGCCGGCATCAGTAAGTTTCTCGCCCGCAAGCACGAATCGTTGCGTCGTCTCGAGCAGACCGAAACCAATGCAATTCGCATCAGCGATCTCATCGCCGAAAGCGAGCGACGCATTCCCGAGCTCGAGACGCAGGTGCGCCGCGCCAAGCGATACCGCCGCGTGAGCGCGCGCGTGCGCGACTTGGAGATTCTTTCGTATCTGCGCGCCAGCGCGTCGCGGCGGGAGGAGCGGGAGCGCGTACGCAACGAGTTGAAGGAGAACGACGAGCAGCGAACGGTGACGGCCGCTCACGTGGCGGCGGTGGGCGCCGATCTTGCCGAGACACGCACGCGGGTGTACAGGCAGGAGTTAGAGCTCGAAGAGTTTCGTGCGCAGGCGCAGACGCGCCGCGCGGAGCTCGCGCAAGTCGAGGCCGAATACGCGGCGGCGCTCGCGCGCCGGGAAGCGCTCGAGGCGCAATCCACCCAGACCTCGCACGATGCCGCGCGCGTCGCGCAGGAGCGAGAGGCGCTCGAGCGCTCGTGCCGGGAGCTCGACGAACAGATCGCACCCCTCGCGGCGCTCACGGCGCAAGGGCGCGAGCGCGAAGCGGCCGCGCAGGCCGCCGTCGCCCTGCAGCGCGAGCGCCTCGACGCGGTCTTCACGCAGCTGCGCGCGATCGAAGCCGATGCAGCGGATCGCGCTGCACGCCGTGCCGAGCGTCGCGTACAGAGCGAAAACCTCCGCGCCGAAGTTGAGCGGTACGAAGGCGAGCTGCGCGCCGAGCGCGACCGCCTTGCGTCGCTCGAGATGACCCTCGGGACGGCGACGCAACAGCTCGCGCAACGCAAGCATCAGCTCGAAGCGCTCGAAGCGCGAGCACTCCAGGCGCGCGAAGAGGTCGAGGCGGCGGAACGTCAGGCTGCCGACGCGCACGACGATCTCGTTCGTGCCGAGAGCGTGCACCGCGAGCACGCTGACGAAATCACGGCGGCGCAATCGCGGCTGCATACGATCGAAGAGCTGGAGAATGCGCTCGAGGGACACGTACCCGGGACGCGCGCGGTCGTCGAGGCCTGGCAACGCAAGGAGCTCGACGGCATCGAAGGCGTCGTCTCCAATCTCGTCACGATCGAAGAGCGGTACGCACGGGCGATGGACGTTGCGTTCGGCGCGCGCCTCTCCGACATCGTGACGCGCACGACCGTCGATGCCGAACGCGCGATCGAGCATCTGAATCGCACCGAATCCGGCCGCGCGACGTTCATGCCGCTCGATCGGCTCGCGAAGAGCGCGGCGTCACGCCCGCAACCGGCGCCGCACGAGCAGGGTGTCATCGGATACGCACCGAGCCTGATCCGTACGGCGGCCCAGTACGCCTGCGTCGTCGAAGAGCTCGTCGGCGACGTGCTCGTCGTGGATACCCTTCACACCGCGTTGCGCGTCGACGGGCGCATAGCGGCCGGTGCGATCGTCACGCTCGCCGGCGAGATGGTGACGAGGGGAACGATCGCAGGCGGCCGCTTCAAACGCGAGCGCTCCATATTCTCGCGTCGGGCCCAAGCAGTGCAGCTGCGCGAGCAGCTCACAGGCATGGAGCAGCGGCTCGCGCAGTACGAGACGCAGGTGCGGGGAGCGCGCGCGCAAGCGCACGGCGCGGGCGCTAAGCGGGACGGCGCGCGCGAGGCCGTCGCCAAGGACGAGTTGCGGCTAGCCGAGGTCCGTGCCGAGGTTGCAGCGCGCGGCGGCGAGCTGGCACGCATGCAGGCGGACGTGCTCTCGGCAAGCGCCGCGGTTGCCGAGCTCGTCGAGCGCGGACGCGTCGCGGAGGAGCGCGCGCGCGGCTACGAATCCGGCGAGCCGGGGGCCGAGCGCATCGATGAGGAGCGGCGTCGCCTGGAGAACGAGCTGGCTCGCGTGCGAGAAGAGATCGCACGGGCAGAGGCGGCGCAGACGCGCGAGAGTGCGGAGGCAAGCGCGGTCCGGGAGCGGGCAGCGGGGCTTTCGGCGCAGTCCGGTGCATCGGCGTCCCGCCTCGCCATGCTCGATCAGGACGACGAGCGCGCGCGGCTCGCGCGCGAGCGGATGCTGGCGGAGATCGCGTCGCTGATGGAGCAAACGCGCGCGGCGCACGCGCGCGTAGAAGGCTTGCGACGCGGCGTCGCGGAGGTGGACGCGCAGCTGGAGCGAGCGCGCGTCGAGCGCGAGCGACTCGTCGAGCGTCAAACCGCGCTCGAGTCGGATCTGCATCTGGCCGAGATCGCGGAACGCGATGCGCTAGGTGCGGGAGAGAGCAGGCGCACGCGCCTGACGCAAATCGAAGCGGAGCTCGGAATCATCGTTTCGCAGTTCGCGCAGAATCCTGCAGCCGACGACGAGTGTAGCGACGTCGAGGAACGGTATCGCGGCGAGCCGGACAGCGTCGTCGACGATCTGCCGCGTCTGCGTGACGAGCTCGCGCGGCTATCCGCAAACGTCAACCTGAACGCAGAGGCGGAGCGCGAAGACGTTGCGGAGCGCGAGCGCTTCCTGCGCACGCAGCTCGACGATCTCTCGAGAGCGCGCGAAACGCTGCTCGAGTCGATCCGTGAGATCGAACAGCAGACGCAGGTGCAGTTCAACCAAACCTTCGAGCGGGTGGCCCGTGAGTTTGCGAGCGTGTACGCGCGGCTCTTCGAGGGAGGAACGGCGCGTATGTGGCAGACGAATCCGGAGAACCTCTCCGAGACCGGAATCGAGATCGCCGTGCAGCCGCCGGGGAAGAAGCAGATGCCGCTGCCGGCGCTCTCGGGTGGAGAGCAGGCGATGACGGCGGCTGCGTTGATCTTTGCGCTCATTCGGGTGAAGCCGTCGCCGTTCTACCTCTTCGACGAGGTCGACGCCGCGCTCGACGACGCCAACGTCGCGCGCTTCTCGGAGATGGTGCGCGAGCTCTCGCACGGCGATGCGGACACGATCATCGTCACGCACAACAAGCGAACGATGGAGCTGGCGAACCGCATGTACGGCGTCACGATGGGCGAATCCGGCGTCACCTCCGTCATCTCGGCGGAGCTGAGCGCAAGACAGGCAGAGCCGGCGATTGCGTGAGCCGCACGGCTGCGCGCTCCTCTCGCTTTCAGACACAACCGGGGCTGCGAGCCTCGCTCGCGCACTTCTGGACGGCGGCGCGCACCTCTACGCGACCGGCGGCACGCGCGCCTTTCTCGAGCGAAACGGCATTCCATCGACCGACGTCCAGGAGTTGACCGGTTTCCCGCCGCTCTTCGGCGGGCGCGTCAAGACGCTGCACCCTCATCTCTTCGGCGCGATTCTGTACGACCGGGCGTCTGCGGCCGACCGTGACGAAGCGCATCGCCGCTCGATTCCCGCGATCGATACCGTCGTGGTTACCCTGTACCCGCCTCCCGAGATCGACGTCGGAGGCGTCGCGCTGCTGCGCGCGGCGGCAAAGAACTATGCGTCCGTTAGCGTGCTCTCGGATCCCGAGCAGTACGCTGCGTTCGTCGAGACGATGCGCTCGGGAGCTCCGCCGCTCGAGTACCGGCGCCGGCTGGCGGTCGCGGCGCTCGAGCGGACGGCCGCGTACGACGCGAGCCGTGCCGCCGATCTGGGCGGCAAACGCTTCGCGCTGCGCTACGGGGAGAATCCGCAGCAGATCGGCGCGTTCTACGCAACGGCGGAACATGCGATGCCGGAGCAGCTGCACGGCAAGGCGCTGTCGTACAATAATCTCCTGGATCTCGATGCGGCGCTTCGCCTTCTCACGCGCGTTGAAGGCACGCGCCGCAGCGGCGACGCCGTCGTGCGCGCCGCTGTCGTGAAGCACACGATTCCGTGCGGCGTCGCGCAGCACGCGAACGTCGAGGACGCCGTGCGCGAAGCGCTCGACGCCGACCGTATCTCCGCCTATGGCGGTATCGTCGCAATCGACGCGACGCTCACGCCCGTCGCCGCGGACGCACTTGCGACGGTCTTTCTCGAAATCGTCGCCGCTACCGGCTTCCATGAAGACGGGCTCGCGCGGTTGCGCGCGAAGCGCAACCTGCGCGTCATGCGCTTTGCTGACGATCTTCCCCAGCGTCTGGTTCGGGCACGGAGTATGCGCAGCGCGCTTGGCGGCCTGCTTGTGGAAGCGCCCGATCCGAACGCCGAACCCGAACGGCTTCGGGTCGCCTCCAAACGAGTGCCGAGCGATAGCGAGTGGCGCGACCTCCTCTTTGCCTGGGACGTCGTACGCCACGTCAAATCGAACGGAATCGTCGTTGCAAAAGGCGGCGTGACGCGCGGAATTTGCGCCGGCCAAACCAATCGCGTGAGCGCGGTCGAGATTGCCGTCATGCGTGCCGGGGATACGGCGCGTGGCGCCGCCTGTGCGAGCGACGGATTCTTCCCGTTCACCGACGGCCTGGAAGCAGCGATTGCCGCAGGGTGCAGCACCGTCGTCGCACCCGGCGGCTCGATTCGTGACGAGGAGATCGTCGCGGCCGCCGATCGCGGCGGCATCGCCCTCGTCTTCTCGTCGCACCGCCACTTTTTACACTAAGGAGAGGACGCTGTCATCATGCCGCGATTTCTGCATACGTCGATCTTCGTCAACGACATGGAAGAATCGATCGCATTCTATCGGGACAGGCTCGGCCTCGGGCTGCTCGACGGGCCCTTTCACTATCCGGGAAACGCGGACATGGCCTTCGTGGGCAAGGACTGGAACGCGTATATCGAGCTCGTCTACGATCTGGAGGCGCATCCGCCGTATCAGATCGGCAACCGCTACGAGCATTTGGCGATCGAAGTCGACGGCGATCTGCGCGGCTACGTCGATGGACTAAAGACCCATGGCGTGAAGGTTATCAAGGACGTGTACGCCTCGCCGAGCGGCACGCGTGCGATCGCCTTCGTCGAAGATCCAAACGGAATTCCGATCGAGCTGTTGGAGCCGCGCAAGGACAAGACGCTCTCGTGACGAGCAGATCCGTTCATCGATAAATGAACGGATCGCTCGGTGGAGCGATCGTCTCGACGCGCCGGGCCGTGAGGCGGAGCTCGTCTCCGGTCTGCGCGACGATGCCCTGCGCATGGATCCACGTACCCGAAGCGGCGTGGACGCGGCCGGCGAGACGCACGACGACGGGCGCTGCATCGGCGCGGCAACACGTGATGGCAAAGCGCACAAGGGCGTCGGCTCGCACGCCGTGCACGAGCGTACCGGTAAAAGTGAGGTGCTCTCCGGCAAAGAGGTCCGTCAGCGTCGTCTCGGTCGCGGTGTAGACGGGGGCGGGCGCGCCGAGTACCGCACCGGCGAGCATGAGCGCGGGGGCAAGACGAGCGCGCGGCGATTGCGTGCGGCGATGCGCGATCGCGAGCGCGGCGCAAGCCGCGGCGCACGATGCAAGCGGCAGGCAGAAGCGTGGATGCACGAGCGCGTCGCCGCCGTGCCATGCGACGAGTGAAAGCGCGAGCGCGAGGATCGTATATGCGACCGCATCGTGCGAGACCGGTGACACGCGCGCGCGCAAGAGGGCCCTGGCGTCGATGATGCCGCTCGTGCAGAGCATGCCGAGCGCCGCGAACGGCGCTCGCGCGTGAAGCGCCGCGGCGAGAGCGACTGCGCCGAGGGCGCACGGCGCGGTCGCGAAGCCGGCCAGCGCCCCGCCTAGCCACTGAAGAAGTGGGGAGGCTCGCGCGAGGTCGATTTCCCCAAAGGCGTGGGAGGCCAATCCCGCTAGCACGGCCGCGGGAAGCAGTGCGGCAAGCTGCGCCGGGAAGGCCTCTGCGTGCTCGCACGAACGCCGCGACGAAAAACGCGAAACGAGCAGCGCGGCTGCCACGCGTAGGAGCGCAGGCAGCGGTCCGAAGGTCATCGCGGTCGCGGCCGCCGCGGGCAACGAGCGCGCGGACGCCCTGGATCCGCAGCCGCATCCGAGGAACGGCAGAAGCGCCGCGAGCGAGGCTCGCGTCGCTGGAAAGCGCGATAGCAGCGCCTGTGCTGCGATCCCGGCAAGAATAAATGGAGTCCCTTCGAACAGGGACCCCGCGGCGGTAGCGAGCACGCCGCGCACCGCATGTGCCGGCAGCACCGCCAGCACGAAGAGCACACAACACGTCACGATCACGGAGTTCATGCCGGAGAAAATCACCGCACCACGCGGTACCGAAGATCTCATTCCCCCGCAGTCGGCTCGATGGCAAGCCCTCGAGTCGCGCGTGCACGGGCTCGCGCGATGCTTCGGCTATGGCGAGATCCGTACGCCGGTCTTCGAGGCGACGGAGCTCTTCGTGCGCGGCGTCGGCGAGACGACGGACATCGTCGAGAAAGAGATGTACACGTTTCTCGATAAGGCGCAGCGGAGCATGACCCTTCGCCCGGAATGGACGGCACCCGTCGTGCGTGCGATGCTCGAGCACCACCTGCTCGCGCAGGGACCGCAGCGCCTCTACTATATCGGCCCGATCTTTCGCTACGAACGCCCGCAGAAGGGGCGCTATCGCCAATCGCATCAGTTCGGCGTCGAGTGCACCGGCTATGCCGTGCCGGAAGCAGACGTGGAGGTGATATCGCTTGCGTGGGAGCTCGTTCGCTCCTATCGCATCGAGGATGCGGTGCTAAAGATCAACTCCATCGGTGACGAGGCGTGTAGGCCGCGGTACCGCGAAGCGCTGCTCGAACATTTTCGCCCGAATCTCGCACTGCTCTCTCCCGACGCGCAGCGGCGCGTCGAGCGCAACCCTCTGCGGCTGCTCGATAGCAAGGAAGAACGCGACGCCCCGTTCGTCGCGAGCGCGCCGCGATTCGAAACCTATCTCTGCGACGCATGCCGGGAGCACTTCGCAGCGGTTCGCGCAACCCTGGACCTACTCGACGTCCCCTACAGCGTCGATGCGCGCATCGTGCGGGGGCTCGACTATTACACGCGCACGGTGTTCGAAATCCAATCCGGCGCCTTGGGCGCGCAGAGCGCGGTCTGCGGCGGCGGGCGATACGACGGTCTCATTCGCTCGCTCGGCGGACCGGATACGCCCGCCGTGGGCTTTGCGCTCGGAATGGAACGTTTCTTGATGATCGTCGACGCGGCGCACGGCGTGCCCGCGCAGGCGCGTGCCGGAATACAGGCGATCGGGCTCGGCGTGCAGGCGCGAGCGGTGCTTCTCCCCGTGGTTGCAGAACTGCGGCGCCTCGGCGTTCCGGCGTTCATCGACTACGAGGACCGCAAGCTCCTCGCGCATCTGAAGACCGCCGATCGTAACGGGGCGCGTTTCGCACTGATCGTCGGCGAGGACGAGCTCGCGGCGGGCGAAGCGGTGCTGCGCGACCTCGATCGCCGTGCCGACCGGCGCCTGCCGCTCGGGGAGCCGAGAGTCCTTGCGGCCTGCCTTGTAGAAGCGACGGCATAGCATGGAAGAGCGGGAGACGCTCGAGGAGCTGCTCGGCATCATGCGCGAGCACGACCTCGACCGCATCAAGGTGAAGGCCGGCGACGCCGTCTACGAGCTCGTGCGCCGCCAGGCGCAGAGTCCCGCAACGTTCAACGGTTCCGCAGCCGCGCCGCAGGGTACCGAGACGCCCGCACGATCGAGCGCCGCGCCCGCGAACGTGAAACGCGTGCTTGCGCCGCTCACGGGCGTCTTCTACCGGCAACCCTCGCCCGACGTGGATCCGTTCGTGAGCGAGGGCGATCGCGTCGACATCGGCCAGGTCCTCTGCGTGCTCGAAGCGATGAAGCTGTTCAACGAGATTCAAAGCGATTATGCCGGAACCATCGTTCGCGTCATTCCCGGCAACGGTGAGCTCGTCTCGCAAGGAGAGGAGCTCTTTTGGATTCAGCCGTGACGAAAGACGTCCGGGGCAGACGCGGCTTCGACGAGCTCGTCGCCGATCGGCGCGGCATCTTCGATGCACCGCACTACCGCGCGCAGATCGAAGCGATCGCCGACGCGGTGGTGCGCGCGCTACGCGCCGGCAAAAAGGTGCTCTGGTGCGGAAACGGAGGAAGTGCGGCCGAGGCGCAGCATATGGCCGCCGAGCTCTCGGGCCGGTTCTTGCGGGAACGGCCGGGCCTGGCGAGTGAAGCGCTGTCGGTCAACACGTCGACGCTTACCGCGGTCGGCAACGACTACGGCTTCGATCGCGTCTTCGCGCGCCAGGTCGAGGCATTTGCGCAACCCGGCGACGTCGTCATCGCACTCACGACGAGCGGCAATTCGCGCAACGTCGTATTCGCGCTCGAAAGCGCTCGACGTTGCGGTGCGCTTGCGGTGGCGTTTACGGGCAACGGCGGCGGGCGCATCGCCGGCGCAGCGGATCTCGTGCTCGTCGGCCCGGACGGATACTCGGCCATCGTTCAAGAGGTGCATCAGGTCATGGCGCACATTCTGTGCGATCTGGTCGAGCAGCGCATCATCTTCGGCGATTAGTGGCCTGCAGCAGGTAGGAGCTTCATTGTGGATACCGCGCGCAACGACCGTTTGAGCGCAGACGACGCCCGGACGCTCGTGGAGCGTATGCGAGGACGCACGGTGCTCGTCGTGGGCGACCTGATGATCGATGAGTGGATATGGGGAACCGTCTCGCGCATCTCGCCCGAAGCGCCGGTTCCCGTCGTCGCGGTTTCGAGTCACTCGTTCACGCTCGGCGGGGCCGGCAACGTCGCGAATAACTTGCGTGCGCTCGGCGCGCGCGTGAGCTTCGCGGGGCTTGCCGGAGCGGATGCCTTCTCCGACCAAGCGCGACGGCTGTTGCGGGATGAAGAGATCGACGATGCCGGCGTCTTCAGCGTCGCCGACCGTCCGACGACGCGCAAGACGCGCATCGTCGCTCACAACCAGCAGGTCGTGCGCGCGGATTGGGAGTCCACGCTGCCCGCGTCGCCAAGCGATCGCGACCGCATCGCTGACTTCGTACGCGAACGTGCCGCGCGCAGCGATGCCGTGATCTTCAGCGATTATGCAAAGGGTCTGCTCAGCCGGGAGCTCGTGGAGGCCGCACTCGTCTGTCCGATCGTCGTTGCAGATCCGAAGCCGGCCAACCTCGACCTCTTTCGCGGCGTGACGTGTGTCGCGCCGAACGTGCACGAAGCGGCGCAAGCGACGGGCGCGAGCGTCGTGGACGAGGCCTCGCTCGACGAGGTGGGCCGTACGCTGCTCGCGCGCATGGATTGCCGCTACGTCGTCATCACGCGCGGCGAGCACGGCATGTCGCTGTTCGCGCGCGACGGCGTTCGGCTCGACGTACCATCCGTTGCACGCACGGTTTACGACGTGAGCGGAGCGGGCGACACGGCCGTTGCCGTCCTCGCGCTCGCGCTGGCCGCGCATGCGCGCGTCGAGGAGGCGGTGCAGCTCGCGAACTTCGCGGCCGGTGCGGTCGTGGAGAAGCTCGGTACGGCGACCGCTTCGGCCGACGATATCCTCGCGTTGGTCTCCCATGAGCGCTGAACGCTGGTTCGGCCAGCTGCTCGATCTCGCCGCGGCGGTGGCGTGGCGCGAGGAACAGCGCGCCGCCGAGCGTCGCGTCGTCTTCACCAATGGCTGCTTCGACGTGCTTCATAGCGGGCACGTCGAGTTTCTCGCGTGGGCGCGCTCGCAAGGCGACGCACTCGTGGTCGGCCTCAACGACGACGATTCCGTCACGCGACTGAAGGGCGCCAGCCGCCCGATCGAGCCGTTCGCGCACCGGGCTCGCATGCTGCAAGCGTTGCGCAGCGTCGACGTGGTCGTCGGCTTCTCGCAGCGGACGCCCGAGGTGATCCTCGAGCGCATTCGCCCGGACGTGCACACGAAGAGCGCGCAGTATCGTGAAGAGGAGTTGCCCGAGCGGGCGGTGGTGCTGCAGCACGGCGGCGTCATCTGCCTCGCTCCGCACATCGCCGGAAGCTCGACGACGCAGACGATCGCGCGGATCCTGGCGCGCTATGCGGATCGCGACTAACGGTGCGCGTGGTGTTGACCGCAAACGGCCCCGGCGAGGTGGCCGGCTGGGTCTGCCCGCTCTTGCACCACGTGTACGAGCAAGCCCCCGAGACCGACGTGCACGTGTTCATGGTGCCGGACGATTACGCCACCGGAAGAGAGGCCGAGGTCGTTCGCGATAGGTTTGCCCGCGCGCACGTCTACGACCCGAAGCGCTATCTCGCCGTCGCATTTGGCCGGCGCGTCGAAGGCGTTCCGAGCGGCGCCGACGTCGTGCAGTATCTCGGCGGCGATCTCATGCACGCCGTGCGTCTGCATCGCCGCTTCGGCGGTGCGGCATCGACGTACAAGTTCTCTCGTTCGCGGTACGGGCGGCTCTTCGATCGTGCGTTTGCGGTCGACGACCAGAACGCCGCACGCTTGCGGGCGTGGGGCACGCCGCCGGAGCGCATCGAGATCGTTGGAAACCTGGCGGTCGACGGCGCCATCATGCAGGCGTTCGAGGAACCCGAGCCGCAGGCACCGCGCGACGGGGTACTCGTCATGCCAGGATCCCGGCGGCACGAGATCGAGCACTTGGTCCCGTTCTTTTTCACGATGGCGCTACGCATGCTGCGCGAGCGCCCGGACCTGCCGATCGCGATGGGCGTCTCGCCGTTTACGACCGACGAGCAGCTGCGTCTGGCAGTCGAGCGCGGCGGCGATCCGCGCGTCTTCGCGACGCGCGGACGGCTGATCGTCGCGGACGACGGCCGCACCGCTCTCGCCCCGAGCGACGGCGACGCGCGCATACCAGTTCTCCGGCGGCCGCTTGCCGCGGCGCGTCACGCGCGTCTGGCCGTCACGCTTCCCGGAACCAAGTGCATCGAGCTGGCCGCCATCGGCGTGCCGACGATCGCCATCACGCCGCTCAATGCCGCCGAGCTTGCGACGTTCAACGGGCCGCTGACCTACTTGGATCGCATTCCCGGCATCGGTCGCCCGCTCAAGCGCGCCGCGGCCGTTGCCGTCTCGCGCAGACATCGCTTCCACACCCAACCGAACATCGATCTTGGGGAGATGGTGATGCGGGAGCTGCACGGAACGCTCACGCCCGGCCGGGTCGCGCGCGTCGCGCTCGACAGCCTCGAGGACCGCGCTTGGCTTGAAGAGAGCGCGGCTCGCCTACGAGCGCTCTATGCGGGGCACGCCGGTGCGGCGCGGCGGATGGCAGAATCTCTCCTGCGCTTGGGCTCGTAAGAATGAGGATTTCCGTCGTCATCGCCACCAAAGAACGCGCCGCGTATCTCGAACGCGCCTTGCGCTCGCTCGAGGCGCAGATCGGCGCACCGTCCTTCGAGGTCGTGGTCGTCGACAACGGCTCCGCCGATGGAACGCGCGAGCTCGTCGAACGCGTCGCCGCGATCTCTACGATTCCCGTGCGCTACGCGTACGAAGCGCGCTCCAATCGCGGTCGCGCGCGGAACGTCGGCGTGCGAGCGTCGCAGGGATACGTCTTGCTTTTCTGCGACGACGACGTCCAAGCGCCGCCGGGGTGGATCGCGGCGCACGAGGCGGCACACGCGCAAGGAGGACTCGTCGTCAGCGGCCCGATCCTCAACGTCGCGTCGTACGAGGAACGTCCCCGTCCCGGGCCCGCGAACTATTCACGCGCGTTCTTCTGCACGTGTAACGTCTCGCTTCCGCGCCATGCGTTCGAAGCGGCAGGCGGGTTCGACGAGGATTTCGATCTCTACGGTTGGGAGGATACCGAGCTCGGTATGCGCTTGTACGATCGAGGCTTTCGCCGGCGCTTCGCCTGGGACGCGTACATTTGGCACGTGAAACCTCCGGCGGAGAACACGCTCGAGATCGAAACGCGCAAGGCGGTCGAGAAGGCGCGCATGGCCGCGCGCTTCGTGCACAAGCAGCCGACGCGGCGTGCGCGTCTCGCTGCCGGCGTCTACGGGGCGAACGTGGTACGCGGCAAGTATCTCCTCCCCGATGCGCTTCTCGCCGTATACGCGGGCGTGGCATCGAGCTCGTGGATACCGGCCCCGTTGCGAGCGCTCGCAAAGACGCAGTTCCTCGATGGCATGTACACGCGCGAGCTCGTGCGTGCCCTCGGCGACTGACGGCGCGCGCACGGACGCGCTCGTCGTGTGCGCCGGCGGCGGAATCGGCGACTCGCTCCTTGCGTCCGTCGTTGGGCGGGCGCTGCACGAGCGCTTTGCGCGCGTCGACGCCTTGACGTTGCCGAGCCATCGCGCCGCGCTCGAACGCGTGCCGGACTTCGACGCGGTACTGGCCGACGACGCGGAAGAAGAAGGAAGACTGGCCGAGCGCATCGCCGAGCACGCGTACGCGGCGGCAATCGTGACGTGGGCGACGGCGCGCGCCGCCCGCGTCGTGCGGCGCGCTCGGATTCCGATCCGCGTTGGACAAGCGCGCCGGCTCTACTCCGGCCTCTTCACGCACCGCGTCGTGGTGCGCAGCGAGCGCGGCGACGTGAGCTCGCATTGGACGCAAGTGCTGCTCGACTACGCGCGCGCGATTGGATGCGATGCAGCGGATACGGTACCGCGCTTCGTGCCCACGGGGTCCGACGACGCCGAAGCCGATCGCGTTGCACGCGAGCGCGGACTCGAGACGCAGCGGTATCTGATCCTGCATCCGTCGAACGCCATCGCGACGAAACGGAGTTGGCCGGTGAGCGGTTGGGCGGCACTTGCGCGGGCTGCGTACGCGCGGTTCGGGCTGCCCGTCGCCGTTACCGGAAGCGCTGCGGAGGGGAGCATCGTCGATGGAATTTGCGCCGCAGCCGGCGATGGAAGCGTCGCGGTCGCGGGAGCAACGAGCATCGGCGCCTTCGGCTCGCTCGCGAGACGCGCCCGGGCCTACGTCGGAATCACGACCGGGGCGATGCACGTCGCGGCCGCCGTTGGCGCGCCGACCGTCGGTATCTTCCCCTTCCAGAGCGACTTTCCGGATCGATGGGCTCCGCTGGGAGCAAAGACGGCAATCGTTCGCGCTTCGTACCCATGCCATCTCGGCGATACGAAGGAGCGCTGCTCCGATTACGCGTGTATCGCGAACCTCGACGTCGCGCGCATCCTCGCCGCAACGCAGGAGGTACTGCGATGAGCGAAACGCTGATTCGTTTCGAGCACGTCACCAAACGCTACGGCGCACACGTTGCTCTCGAGGACGTCTCGATCGACGTCTCAGCGGGCGAGCTTCTCGTGGTCATTGGGCGTAGCGGAAGTGGAAAGACGACGATGCTGCGCTGCGTCAACGCACTCGTCGTTCCGGATGCGGGGCGCGTTCTCGTCGAAGGCCGGAGCGCCGAGAGCGGCGACGTCGTCGCCTCTCGCCGGCGCATCGGCTACGTCATTCAGTCGGGCGGTCTCTTTTCGCACATGACGGTTGGGCGGAACGTCGCGATTGTCGGGCGAGCGACGGGCGACACGGCCGAGCGGCGCGCGGCGCGCGTCGCGGAGCTGCTCGCTTCCGTCGGCCTCGAAGCGCTCGAATCGCGCTACCCGTCCGAGCTCTCCGGTGGCCAGCGGCAGCGCGTCGGGATCGCGCGCGCGCTCTACATGGATCCGCCGATCCTTCTGCTCGACGAGCCGTTCGCGGCCGTCGACCCGCTGACGCGCATGGAGCTGCAAGACGAGTTCTCTCGGCTGCACCGTCGTCTACGTAAGACGATGGTCTTCGTCACGCACGACGTGGACGAGGCGCTCTATCTCGGCGACCGGATCGCCGTTTTCGACGCTGGGCGGCTCGTGCAAATCGACGCGCCGGACGACCTTCGCCGCAATCCGGCAACCGAGTACATCGCGCGCTTTCTCCAGCGGCGCCGCGCGCGAGGTGACCTCTAATGCGGCGTGCCGGCGCGGCTGCGATGCTGCTGGTTGCGATCTCGTTGCTCTCGCTTGGCCGCGCTCGCCCCGCCGCGCCGACGATCGTGATTGCGTCGAAGCAGGACACCGAAGGACAGATTCTCGCAGAGATCCTCGCACAGTTCGTCGAGGCGCGTACGCCGTACCGCGTCGTTCGGCGCACGAACCTCGGCGGGACGCTACTCGTCTTCGCCGCTCTGCGCTCCGGCGCGGTGGACGCGTATCCTGAGTACACGGGAACGATCGATGCCACGATCTTGCACCGCAGCCTGGACCTCGATGCGATCCGCGCGGCAATGCAGCGTCAGTACGGGATCTACGTCGCAAGCGAGCTCGGCTTCAACAATACATACGTCCTCGCCATGAAGGCGCAGACTGCGCGACGGCTGCGGATCCATACGATCTCGGATCTCGCCGCGCACCCCGGATTGCACTGGGGCGTTACGCCGGAGTTCCTGCGGCGCAGCGACGGTCTGCCCGGGCTCGAGCGCGCGTACGGGTTCGGTGCCGTGGATGCCGTGGACATCGAGAAGAGCCTTGCGTATCAGGCTCTCGCCCGCGGCACGATACAGGTGACCGATGCGTATTCCACGGACGGCCAACTGCTGCGGTACGGCTTCGTGACGTTGAAGGACGATCGCCACTTCTTTCCGGAGTATCGCGCGCTCTATCTCGTGCGCGACGCAACGCTGCTGGCAGCGCCGCAGCTGCGCGTGCTGTTGCGCCAGTTGAAGGGGACGATCGACGATCGCACGATGAGCGCGATGAACGCGCAAGTCGACATCGCGCATTTCTCCCCGGATGGCGTCGCGGCCCAGTTCCTGGCGCACCGCTTCGGAATCAAGCGCGCGCGCGCGCCTGATTCCACCGCGCAGCGCGTGCTGCGCGCCCTCGGCCGGCACGTCGAGCTCACCCTGATCACCGTGTTCTTCACCGTGCTGTTGGGGGTACCGCTCGGGCTGTTGGCCGCACAGCGGCCGCGCGCGGGCCAGGCGATCATGAAGGTCGTCGGAACGCTGCAGACGGTGCCGAGCATCGCGCTGCTCGCGCTGATGATTCCGCTTTTCGGCATCGGCGTGATCCCAGCGATCGTCGCGCTCGTGCTCTATGGCCTGCTCCCGATCGTGGCGAACACGCGCGCCGGACTCCGTCAGACGCCAACCGAGGTGCTCGACGCCGCGGAAGGCATCGGGCTCTCCCGCGCACAGATTCTGGGCTGGGTACAGTTTCCCATAGCGCTGCCGTTCATACTCGCCGGCGTGCGCACGTCGGCGGTGATCGCCGTCGGCACGGCGACGATCGCCGCGCTCATCGGCGCGGGCGGCCTCGGCGACTTCATCCTCGCCGGCCTGACGCTCAACGATCCGCACACGCTGCTTCTCGGGGCGATTCCGGCCGCGCTCCTCGCCATCGTCGTCGACGAGGTGATCTATCGCATCGAGCTGATGCTGCGGCCCCGAGGACTTGCGGGCGATTAGCTGTGCGGGCGACCATCCAGCTCTGTACCTATAATCGCGCGGCGCTGCTCGAGCGTGTGCTCGACGCGTGCTTCGAGCAGACGGTTCCGGACGGTACCTACGACGTCGTGCTCGTCAACGACGGGTCCACCGATTCCACCGCCGCCGTCATCGCGCGCGCGCGCCGGCGTGCGACCTGCCCGTTCGAGGTGATCGACCAGCCGAACGCGGGGCTCGCCTCCGCGCGTAACGCGGGCGTTGCCAAGGCGCGCGGCGAGCGCCTCATCTTCATCGACGACGACGTGCTCGTGCTGCCGAACTTCGTCGAGGAACATCTGCGTTCGCACGCGCGTCATCCGTCGTTCATCGTGCGCGGCGGCGCGATCAACGTGGAGAGCTTCGACGATCTTCCCGTTGCGGCGTGGTCGATCAAGGATTACAGCAGCAACTACTTCTGGACGACGAACGTGTCGGTGCCGGCGGCAGCGCTGCGGGCCGTCGGCGGGTTCAACGAAGGGTTTTCCGAATACGGTTGGGAGGACATCGACGTCGGGCTTCGGCTGCGTTTCGCGGGCGTACGGGCGACGTTCAATCCACGCGCGCTCGTCTATCATTACAAGCCACGCCTGCGCGGCAGCGAGGTTGAGGGGATGGTGCGCCAAGCGCGCGCTCAAGCGCGAACCGCCGTACAGCTCGCCGGTTTGCATCCGCATTGGCGAACCGCGCTCGCGACCGGAGAGTACGCCGCGGCCCGAGCGTTGCACGCCGGCATTCGACGGGCCGGCGTGCCGGAGCGATGCCGCCGCATGGTGCGGGGGTTGGCGCCGGACGCTGCGCTCACCGATGCGCAGCTGCGCGCGGCGCGGCGCTTGGCGCGAGAGACCTACTTCGAGGAGCTGGAGCGCGCGCGCCGCAGCGCCGGCAGATCGTAGCGATGCGCATTCTGCTCGCGCGTACCGATCGCATCGGGGATCTCATCCTGTCCACGCCGGCTATCGCGACGGTGCGCGCATCGTTTCCGCAAGCGCACGTCACGATGGTAACGAGTGCGTACAATCGCATCACGGTGGAGCGCAACGACGATATCGACGAGCTCGTCACGCTGGTCGACGACGCAAATGCCGGGCGGCTCGGTGCGAGCCTACGTGGCTACGATCTCGCGATCGCCCTCGCCCCGCGCATCGTCGACTTGCGGCTCGTTGGCGCGACGCGAGCGGCCTACCGCGTCGGTTACACGTACCGCCAGCGCTGGCTCGCGCGACTCGCGGCACCGCTGTACGTGGATACCATGATGCTCTCCGAGGCGGATCCCGCGCTCTCGGAGCGCGATCCGCGGCGCCACGTGCGCCACGAAGTCGAGCAGTTGCTCGATCTGGTCGCGCTGGCGGGCGCGCGGGAGCGCGTCACGCAGCTGCGCCTCGACGTGCGCGACGAGGACCGGGCCGCCGTCGCCGCACTCCCGCCGGCACCGATCGTGCTGCATCTGGGCCTGCGCTGGTTCGGCGACGGGAGTTCGCCCGAGTCGACCCGGACGTTGCTGCGAGCGCTCGCAGCTCTCGGGCCGCCGATCGTCGTCACCTGCCCTCCCGAGAGCCGCGAGTACGTCGCCGCGCTGGACGCTCCAAAGGACTGCACCATCCTCCACGAGCTGCCGTTCTTCCACTGGGCGGCGGTCTTCGAGCGGGCGGCGTGCGTCGTCACCGTCGACACGGCCGCGACGCACGTCGCAAGCGCCGTGCGCAGGCCTACCGTCGTCGCTTTCGAACACCGGTATTTCGAGCTCAACAGCCAGGAATGGGCGCCGTACGGAGTGCCGAACGTGCTGGTGAGGAAACCCGCTTCAGAGGAACCCGCAGCTTTGGCGCGCTTTCACGACGAGGTCGTCGAGGGCGTCAGGCGACTCATTCATGCCTGAACTCTCCGTCATCATTCCGACCTACAATCGCGTCGAGACGCTACGCCACGTCGTTCCGTCGCTTCTTGCGCAGGACGTTGCGCCGGACACGTACGAGATTCTCGTCTGCGACTCGGACTCGAGCGACAGCACCGCGGAGTTTCTCGCAGCCCTGCGCGTGGAACACCCGAGCGTGCGCCATCTTCCGGGAGCCTACAGCGGAAGGGCCATGGCGCGCAACGCCGGCATCGCCGCCGCGAGCGGCGAGGTCGTTCTCTTCAACGACGCGGACATTCTGGCGTCGGAAGATCTCGTGCGCCGGCACCTGGAGCGCCATCGCGCGCGGAGGCGACTGGCCGTCGTCGGCTGGGAAGTGCAAGTTCGCAGCTACGACGAGTATCTCGAGAAGCGCGATCGTCCCGAACGCCGCGGCGCGCTCCATCCGCCGACGCGCAAGCATCTTTCTTGGCTCTATTTCCTCACCGGGAACGCATCGGTGCGGCGAGAGGACTTGCTACGCGTGGGATCGTTCGACGAAGGTTTCACCGGGTACGGGCACGAGGATCTCGAGCTCGGCTTCCGGCTGCAGCGCGCCGGCATCGACATCGTGTACGAGCCCGGTGCGGTGAACTACCATTGGCAGGACGTTCCGTACGAGGATCAACGCGAGAAGATGCGTCTCGCGGGGCATTCGGCCGTGCGGTTCTACCGCAAGCACAAGGACGTTTCGGTGCTTCTCAACCTCGGCATGACCCCGGTCTCGCGCGGCGCGCACACGCTCTTGAGCAGCCTTCCGACCGTGCTCGGTTATTTTGACACGCGAGCGCCGCGCAGCCCCTTCGCGCGGCGTTTGATCGAACAGTATTACTACGTCGGCGGCATCAAAGAGGCCATGGCGGCCGGAGGTCACGCATGACGCGACGATCGTGCGGCGCCCTGCGCGCGAGCGATGCGGGCGCCGCCGTAGAGCTCTGTGGCTGGGTGCATCGCCGCCGCGATCACGGCGGATTGATCTTCGTCGATCTGCGCGACCGCGACGGCCTGACGCAGGTCGTCTTCGACCCGCAGCACGCGGCCTTCCGGGATGCCGAGCATCTGCGCAGCGAAGACGTGCTGCGCGTCTGCGGTCTCGTCCGCGAGCGGCCGCAGGGCACCGAGAACGCCAAGCTCGCCACCGGCGAGGTGGAGGTCGCCGTCGAGCAGCTCGAGATTCTCAATCGGTCGCTCGTGCCGCCCTTCCAAGTGAACGTCGACGAGAACCCCGACGAGAACTTGCGGCTCGAGTACCGCTATCTCGATCTGCGTCGTCAGCGGATGCAGCGCAATCTCACGGTACGTCATCGCATCATCAAGGCAATGCGAGACTTTTTCGACGAGCGCGACTTCATCGAGATCGAGACGCCGCTGCTCATCAAGGGCACGCCGGAGGGTGCGCGCGATTACCTCGTGCCGAGCCGGCTCTATCCGGGAAGCTTCTATGCGTTGCCGCAGTCGCCGCAGCTTCTCAAGCAGATCTGCATGATCGCCGGATTCGGCCGCTACATGCAAATCGCGCGCTGTCTGCGCGACGAAGATCTGCGCGCCGATCGCCAGCCGGAGTTCACGCAGCTCGACGTCGAGATGAGCTTCTGCACGCAAGACGAGGTGCTGGAGACCATGGAGTCCTGCATGCGCAACGTCTGGAAGCGGGTCTTGGACGTCGAACTGCCTGCGTTCCCACGCATGCGATTCTCCGACGTCGTCGAGCGCTACGGCACCGACAAGCCGGATCTCCGCTTCGAGCTCGAGCTTTCGATCGTCGACGATATCTTCGCCCAGACCGAGTTCGTCGTGTTCGCGTCCGCGATCGCTGCCGGCGGCGCGATCGTCGCACTGCGCTACCCGGGGGGTGGGGCGCTCTCGCGCCGGGAGTTCGACGCGCTCGTCGAAGAAGCGAAGCTTCTCGGCGCCAAGGGAATGGTGTGGGTCGCGCTGGGCGCGGAGGGCGTGAAGTCGTCTGCCCAGCGCTTCATCGAAGAACGCCACGCCCAGGCGCTCGCACAGCGGCTGAGAGCCGAACGGGGCGACGCGATCCTGCTCTTTGCCGACGCGCGCGAGGCCGCGCTCGCCGTAGCGGGAAAGATGCGCAGCGAGATCGGTAGGCGCTGCGGCCTACGGCGCGAGGATGCGTTCGCGTTCTGCTGGATTACCGACTTTCCGTATCTGGAGATCGATGCCGAAACGGGGAAGCCCGTCCCCGCGCACCATCCGTTCACCGAGCCCGCGGAGGGCGAGTGGGAGCTAATCGAGCGCGATCCACTACGCATGCGCGCGCAGCACTACGACATGGTGCTCAACGGATACGAGCTCGGATCGGGATCGATTCGGATTCACAAGCCCGAACAACAGCGACGAATTTTCGAGATGCTCGGCATGACGGCGCAGCAGATCGACGAGCAGTTCGGATTCTTCGTGCGCGCGCTCGACTACGGCGCGCCGCCGCACGGCGGAATGGCACTCGGCATCGATCGGATCGCCATGCTCGCGTGCGGCGAGGACAATCTTCGCGAAGTGATCGCATTTCCGAAGACGCAGACCGGGCGCGATCTCATGATGGACGCACCGTCGCCCGCCTCCGAGAAGCAGCTCCGCGAGCTGCATCTACGACCGCAGCCGCGCGTCTGAAGATCGCGTCGAACATCGGCTGCGTGAGCTTGCCGGTGTTCGTGTTCTGGCGGCTCGGGTGATACGACGCGAGAAGCAGAATGGCACGCGTTCCACGACGGGCGACGGCCTCCGTCCCGTGTCCGAATCGCGGGCGCTGCGGATCGAGCGAGAACCCGCGTTCGCGCAGCATGCGCAGCGTCGCATCGAAGCCGATCGCGCCGAGAGCGACGACCACGCGCAGCCGGGGAAGCGCATCGAACTCGGCAAGCAGGTGCGGGAAGCAGTTTCGCAACTGCTGCGGCGTCGGTGTGTTGCGCGGCGGCGCGCAGCGCATCGCCGCCGTGATGAGGGCGTCGCTCAGCTCGACGCCGTCGTCGCGATGCGTCGCCGTGGGGAGCGAGGCGAAACCCGCTCGATGGAGCGCCGGGTAGAGAAAGTCACCGGACGCATCGCCCGTGAAGGGCCGGCCGGTACGGTTGCTGCCGTGCGCGCCCGGCGCGAGTCCGACGAGCATCACCCGAGCACGCTCGTCGCCGAAGGCGGGAACGGGTTTGCCCCAATACGTCTGATCGGCGAATGCGCGCCGCTTTTTGCGGGCGATCCCGGAACAGTAGGCGCGTAGCTCCGGACAGCGCCGGCACGCCACGACGCGGCGACGGATGGCAGCGAGGCTGGCTATATCTCCCACTGCCATGCGTTCCACTCATCGGCGATGAACGCTGCCGGTTTGTAGTTGCGCAGGTCGGTGTTCATCGCGACGTACGCCGTCTCCCAATAGACGAAGATCGCCGGGTTGAGCGCGCGCAGCCGCTCTTCTTCGCGTTGATAGAGCGCCTTGCGCGTGCGTTCGTCGAACGTGCTTGCCGCCGCTTGACTCGTCGCATCGACAATGGGGTCGCGCAGCCAAGACGTGTCCGCACCGTTGGGCGGGATGAACTGCGAGTTCCAAGAGCCCGAGTTGTCGGGATCGGCGCCGTTCGTCTCCACGGACCATTCCATGTCGTAGTGGCCGCCGTAGATCGGACCGTTCTGCGCGAAGAGCACGTTTGCCGGATAGTTGCGGATGATCACGTTGAAACCAAGCGGTTCGAGCATCGATTGGATGAGCAACTCCGCTCGCTCGTTCTCCGCGTTGTTGGTCGTCGTGGAGATCGAAAGACGCATCGCGAGCGTTCCCTTGTGCAGAACGCCGTCGCTTCCCAGGCGCCAGCCGGCGGCGGCGAGCAGGCGCCGCGCACCGGACGGATCGTACCGATACGGTGGCAGGGCCGGCGCAGCCCACGACTGCGGAAAGATATCCGAGACGGCCGGCAGGCCGTAGCCGCGATAGACCGTGTCGGTGATGCGCTTCCAGTCGATGCCTTGCGCGATCGCGGTGCGCACGCGAACGTCGGCCAGTTGCGGCTTGCGCATGTTCATCGCGAGATGTCGCCAGTTGGCGACGAGACGTTTGACGACGCGAACGCCAGGAATCTGCCGCAGATATTGTACCTCGTCGCTGTCGACGCTCGGGTAGACGTCGATCTCGTGCGTGCGCAGTTGGCTCAGCAGCGTATTGGGGTCGGGAATCACTTTCCAGACGATCTCTTTGAGATGCGGCGGCCCGCGAAAGTAGAGCGGATTCGCCGTGAAGATCAGCGACTGCCCGTGGTTCCATTCCTTGAGGAGGAACGGGCCGCTGGAGATCGGCGCGTTGTTGAAAGCCGCGTGATTGATGTTCGGCAACTTCGCCAAGAGGTGCGCCGGCAACGGGGGATAGGCAGCGCCGCCCATGGTGAGGATCTCGAGGCCCTCGACGGTCGCGCGCTTGAGATGAATGACAATCGTGTACGGGTTGGGAGCGCTCGCCGAGGCGATCGTGTCCCAGCCGTAATCCGTCTTCGTGTCGTTCGCGCGGTTGAGTACCGCGTGGTATGTGAAGAGCCAATCGGCGGCGGTCAATGGGACGCCGTCGGACCACTTTACGCCGTGGCGCAAATGTATCGTGATCGTCTTGCCGTCGCGGCTGATTCCGCCGTTACTCAGCGTCGGGACGACGGTCGCGAGATCGGGAATCAGGTTTCCGTTGTCGTCGGTTCGCAAGATGAAAGAGAAGAGGAGGCAATCGATCTGATCGGTCGCAAGCGTGTGTCCGAACATCAAGTTGAGGCTGTCCGGCTCCTCTTTCGCGCCGATGCGCAGCACGCCGGGAACGGTCCACGGATTGCGGCCGCCGGAGCCGGACGGCGTCGCCCTCGTGCACGCCGAGAGGAGGACGAGGCAGCAGATCGCGAGCGCAGCATAGCGCATGGACGCTGTCGTTCCTCTCCCTACGAATCCAATACCTTTGCTTGGCCGCGCGGTGCGTCGCTTTCCACGTTGCGGGCGCGCCCGGCCTCCAGCGCAATCATCTGGCCCGCGACGAGCCAGGCAAGAACGGCGAACGGCCCTCGCGCAACCGGTCCGACGAGGGGAATGTCGTCGAGCGCTCCGCCGACGACGTACCGCAGGCTCTGCGTCTGCGCCGCCGCGAGCAGCGGCTTTCGCACGACGTCGCGCGACGCATCGTCGACGACACCGACCACGGCGCGCGAGCCGTCGAGAATTGCGGCGCTGCCGTGACGGAACTCGCCCGCCGAAAATCCCTCAGCGTGAATGTAGCTCGCCTCTTTCATCTTGAGGGCGAACTCATGGGCGACGGCAAGGCCGTATCCGGTGCCGACGATAACGACGCTGCTGCGCCGCGCGATCTCACGCGCGGCAGCGCGAGCAACGCCGACGCCGGGCGAGTCGAGCCATGCGGCGACTTCCGAGGCAACGTCCTCGAGCGTCGACGCATTGCGCTCGCCTTCGTCGCTCAGCAACGTCGCGGCCCAGAGCAGGAGAGCGGCCGTGCACGTGACGCTCTTACTCGCCGGTACCGCGAGCTCGCGGCCGGCGCCGACGTCTACCACGACCGATGCGCGTTCGGCGAGCGGCGATGCCTGCGTATTCGTGAGGGCGACGAGCCGCTGCGGGCGAAGAACGTCGAGAGCGACGAGAAGGTCTTCGGAGCGACCACTTTGCGAGCACGCGACGACCGCCCATCCGCGGTACGCCGCATGATCGAATGGGGCTTCCGTCGACGCCAGCGCCAGTGCGCGAATGCCGCGCTTGCGCAGCGCGAGCGCGCCGAGCTGCGCCATGAAGAGCGAGCTGCCGCTTCCGAGGAGCAGCACGTCTCGTCCGCGGATCGCTTCTGCGAGAGCGCGCGCTTTGGACGATTCGGCGATCGTTCGCCACGCGACCGGTTGCTCGCGTATCTCGCGCTCGAAATGCTCTCCCAGCACGTGACGGACCATTCGGCGCGCAGCGAACGGGGCCCGCACGTCAGCGCGCCGTCGGAGAGGCGACGCGATAGCATCGGCCCGCGTGATCGGTGCGCGTGCTCTCACCCAGCGTCCGTGCTGCATGCCGCTCCGAGCCGGCGACTACGCGCCGCTCCTCGGCGGTATCGAAACAGCGATTGGCCCGCGCATTCAAGCGTGCTTCAACGCACGGCGCCTCGACTGCGTGGTCGATTTCATGGCCAAGCCCGAGCGCGGGCGACTGCGTGCCGCCGGACGTCGTGCGCAGCGCGCTGTGCGGATCCCAATCGATCGTGTCGGTTGCCGGATCGAACGAATCGTCGTTGCGCGCATTCACGCGCAGGTGGAACCGTCTTCCCCAGGCGTGCTCGAGACGGTCGAAGAGCGATCGCTCGATCGAGTCGCGGCTCAGATACGCCTTCGCAAGCCGATAGTCACGATCGGCGCGGTGCGGCACGTCGAGCGAACCGTGCCGCGCGAAGCGAACTGCGTGGACCATCATCGCGGCAGCTATCACGCGGCCATGACACCCTGCCTAGGGAAGCCGCTCACGCTTTCGTAGCGGTGTCAAGTCTTGACGGCGGTGGTACGCTCAAGGGGCTCGACTGCGCCTGGCGCGAAACGTGCTCGGTGGCCGAACCTACAGAATGACCCTAGGGAGCATCAGCTCCGGATACGACGGTGCGAGAGCGAAATGCTCAATCACGCCTGCGCCCGGGCCGCACCCACTTGCGAGACAGGTTCGCAAGACCAGCGCGGTAGACGCGGGTGCGGTCGAGCAGAGAGAACGGGATTACGCCGCGTCGCTGTATCGACGGCGGCGTTGTGCGATTGCCGCGCGCATGCTGCCGAAGGTCGAGGCGCCATCGCCGTGATCGAGCGCGAGGAATCCACGGAAGCCCGCGAATGCGTCGACGCGATCGTGGTCGGGAGCCTGCGCGGCGTCGCACCACAACAGCACGGTGCGGTCCGCGAGCGTAGCGGGATCCGTCGCGCCGTCGAGCAGCGCGGGCTCGAGGCCGAGGCGCAGCCATGCGGAGTCGCCCTCTTTGCAGATGCGCTTACAGTCGTAGCCGCTTGCGGCGAACGTTCCCGGGGCGTTGCGTACCGCGAGCGTCACGTTTGCAGACTTCGCGAGCGACGCGGCGCGCGCGATGCGAGCGAGCTGCGCGCTCCACGGGAACGCGTTCTCGGGTGCGAGGGGAGCGCAGAGGAGCGGCGTACCGAGGCGCGCGGCTCGCTCGACGGCGGCAGCCATGCCGTCGGCATTGGCGGCAAAGAACGTGTCGTCGGCGTACGCGGCGATCGACAGCCCGAGATCCGTCGCCATCTTCTTGAGCTGGGCGAGGTAGTCGTCGTCGACGCGCGGAAAGTGGCGCACGTCGAGCACGATGCCGTCGCAGGCGAGCTCTCGAGCGCACGCGTCGACGAACTCGAGTTGTGTCAGATCTCCGCGCGCGAAGGCGCGGTCGAACGCGCCGCTCGCGCACGCCAGCCTCATCGCCGCTCGACCTTCGACCGCACAACGGAGAGCCCTTGCTCATGAAGATTGCGCTCGGCGCCGATCACGCCGGATTCGCTGACAAAGACCGCATCGCGCGCGCGCTGCGTGCCGAGGGGCACGAGATTCTCGATTACGGGACGCACGGCGACACGCCGGTCGATTATCCGCAGTACGGGTACGCAGTCGGAGAGGCCGTCGCAAGCGGGCAGGCCGAGCGGGGGATCGTCGTGTGCGGCTCGAGCTTGGGCATCGCGATGGCCGCGAACAAAGTCCCCGGCGTTCGCTGCGCGCCCGTGAGCGAGCCGTATTCGGCGGAGCTCGCGCGGCGCCACAACGACGCGAACGTGCTTGCGCTCTCGGAGCGATTGAGCGGCTGGGAGATGATCGACCGTCTCGTGCGCGTCTTCCTGGAGACGCCGTTCGACGGCGGCCGGCACGCGCATCGCATCGAGCAGCTCTTCGAGTTCGGCGACGCGCAGCGCGAGCGGACGCTGCGGGCAATCGAAACGGGGGCGGTTACCGACGCCCAAACGCCGAAAGAGCTGCTCTGATGGAGATTCTCGCCGGCAGCCGTATTGAAGGCCAGGATCCCGACGTGTACGCCGCTATCGTGGGTGAGGAACGGCGACAGCGGGAGAACCTCGAGTTGATCGCGTCCGAGAACTACGCGAGCCGCGCGGTGCGCGAAGCGATGGCCTGCGTGATGACCAACAAGTACGCCGAGGGCTATCCTGGGAAGCGTTACTACGGCGGCTGCGAGTTCGTCGACATCGTCGAGACGCTCGCAATCGATCGTCTCAAGCGCCTCTTCGGTGCGCAGCATGCGAACGTTCAGCCGCATGCAGGCGCGCAGGCGAACATGGCGGTCTTCATGGCGCACCTGCAGCCGGGCGATGCCGTACTGGGAATGTCGCTCGCGCACGGCGGCCATCTCACGCATGGCACGAAGGTCAGCTTCTCGGGAAAGCTCTACAACGCGCTGGCGTACGGCGTGCGTAAGGATACCGAGCTCGTGGACTTCGCCGAAGTGCGTGCGGTCGCCCGAGAGCACAAGCCGAAGATGATCATCGCCGGTGCAAGCGCCTATCCGCGGACGCTCGATTTCGCGCCGTTCCGTGAGATCGCCGACGAGATCGGCGCGACGCTCCTGGTCGATATGGCGCACATCGCCGGCCTCGTCGCGGTCGGGCTGCATCCATCGCCGGTGCCGCTGGCCGACTTCGTGACCTCGACGACGCATAAGACGCTGCGCGGACCTCGCGGCGGCATCATTCTGTGCACGGAGAAGTGGGCGCAGCCGATCGACAAGAGCGTCTTTCCCGGGATCCAAGGTGGTCCCCTCATGCACGCGATCGCGGCAAAGGCGGTCGCCTTCGGCGAAGCGCTGGCGCCGGAGTTCAAACGCTATCAGCAGCAGGTCGTGGACAACGCGAAAGCGATGGCGCAGGAGTTCGTGCGCGCCGGACTTCGCCTCGTCGGCGGCGGCACCGATACGCACCTGATGCTCGTCGACGTCTCGGTCAAAGGCCTCACCGGAAAAGCCGTGGAGGCATATCTCGACGAGATCGGCGTCACCGTGAACAAGAACGCGATTCCGTTCGATCAGCAAAAACCGATGGTCGCGAGCGGCATCCGCCTCGGAACGCCTGCGATCACGACCCGCGGTTTCGACGTTGATGAATGCCGCGAGGTCGCGCGCATCATCAACGACGGCCTGGCCGACGTCGCGGATCGCGCAAAAGTCTCGCGCTTGCGCGACCGGGTCCTCGAGCTCACCTCAAAGCACGACGTCCCGTAAAATGCCATACAGGTGGCGTAGTCCTCTCTCATGCTTTGGCTCGAGAGGCTAGTCGATAGTTGCTTACGCAGAAACGCATTTCGCCATCAACGAGGCTGGTTGATTCCGGCACCGAACACGCGCGCGTCGCGCCGCCGCTGAAATGGGCCGGCGGCAAGACGCAGCTGCTCGGGCAAATTACCCGGCTGGTTCCACCACGATATGGCACATATATCGAGCCATTTTTCGGGGGCGGAGCGCTCTTCTTTGCTCTGTTGCCTGCGCGCGCTATAATTTCCGATTCGAACCCGGAGCTAGTCGCGTTCTACGCAGCCGTTCGTGACGACGTCGACGGGGTGATCAAGGAGGCGCGGCGATGGCAGGCCAACGAGGCGACATTCTATCAGGTGCGGCGGATGGATCCGGTATCTCTCGCGCCCGCGACGCGCGCCGCACGGCTCCTGTACCTAAATCGCACATGCTATAATGGTCTGTACCGCGTCAATCGCACCGGGATATTCAACGTCCCTTACGGTAAGTACAGATCGCCCAAGATTTGCGATGAAGCGGCGCTACGCGCCGCGAGCCTGGCGCTCAAAGGAGCCTCTATTGTCTGCGCGGACTTCCGTACGATCCTGCGCGAACACGTTCGATCCGGGGACTTCTTATTTCTAGATCCGCCGTACGTGCCAGCCGGACGCTTTGCTGACTTCAAGCGGTATACCAAGGAGCAGTTCGGAGTGCGCGACCATCTTGAGCTTGCGGGCGAAGTTGGCCGGCTCAGAGATTTGGGATGCCACGTAGTCCTCACTAACTCCAACACCGAACTTGCACGACACCTTTACCAAGGATTTGATTTTCATGTGGCTCGGACAAGGCGAAATATTAGCTGCCAAGGAGGGTCGCGCATCGGGGAAGACCTCGTGGTATCGGTACTGCCGCGACAAGGGGCGGCGATTACAGGGGCCTTGAGCGAGCAGACGCGAGCTTATCCGTCGACGCGATTCATGGGGAGCAAAGAGAAACTGCTTCCCGACATCTGGGGCGTGGCCAAGCAACTGGGGGGAACGCGAGTCCTCGACCTGTTTTCAGGTAGCGGGGTAGTCAGCTACATGTTCAAAGCTCAAGGGCTTGAGGTAACGTCGAATGACTACATGGTTTTTGCCGCTCTTTTCGCCCGAGCAATGATCGAGAACAGTCGCACTCGCCTCTCGGAGGCTGCGGTGGAGTTCCTGACCCAAGGCGCCATAACCACCAGCTTCGTCCAGGATCACTTTAGGGGCTTATACTTTTCCGATGAAGATACAAAACTAGTCGACACCATTCGGTCGCGCATTCAAGAACTGGACGGGCACATGGAAAAGACCCTTGCCAGGGCGGCGTTGATTCGCGCTTGCATGAAGAAACGCGCGCGCGGTATCTTTACGTACGTCGGTCTGCGGTACGACGACGGCCGCCGAGACATGCAGCTTCCATTGCGTGAGCATTTTAGGGACGCCGTCAGGGTGATCAACGGCGCCGTGTTTGACAACGCCAGACAGAACATCGCGCTTGATCGCGATGCGCTAACTGTAGAAGTTGAAGCTGACATCGTATACATCGACCCGCCGTACTACAGCAAGCTGTCAGACAATGACTACGTGCGCCGTTACCATTTCGTAGAAGGGTTGGCCCGAGAGTGGATCGGCGTCGAGCTTCAAGCGCACACGGCAACGAAGAAATTCAAAAGCTACGGATCGCCATTCAGCACTTATGGGGGTGCGGTTGCGGCTTTTGAACGAATTTTCCAGCGCTTTGCTAACAGCTCGCTGATTGTCTCGTACTCTTCGAACTCGCTGCCAGACAGCGAGACGATGTTGAAGCTATTGCGCCGCTATAAGCACGACGTTGAGATTCTTCCGGTAAGGCACCGGTACAGCTTTGGTAACCAAGGCCACAAACCGCAGAACAGCAACAATAAGGTGTCGGAATATCTCTTCGTTGCGCGCTAGCAACCGGCCCTGGCACCTTGGTAACACGACGGTGCGCTCTCCTTTTCGCCTAGCGTCGGCCCTTAAGGTGCTCTTGGACTCGCGCTATAACGGTCACCTTTCCTCGGCGAAAGCCGAAGCGGGCTTCGGGCAGCTCCTTTTTACCGAAGGACTCCTGAGAAGTGTGTCCGATGGAGAAATTGGGGCTTGGAATGGTCGGAAGTGGCGTTCAGCGATGTACCAATTGGGATTCATTACGCCCGCCCTTACCAGCGGACTGCCACAAGAAAGTATCGACCCGCGGATACTGAGTATTGGTGGCGGCCTGCCGGAGATCGACGGGCTTCAGTTCAAGGTTACGGCGAGCGGGAAGAGGCTAGCCCTTTCGACGTCGATCGCACAGATGGAGGAGTGTTTCCTGCGTGCGATTCTGGCGTACCGCGTTCCATCGGCAATCGAGCGAACACACGCCTCGGTGCCGTTTTCGCCGCTTCGTATTGTTTTGAAGACCATACTCGCGCTTGAGCAGACCGGTCTGCAGGCAGCGGTTTCGTTCGAAGAGATGGCCTCTCTGGTGCAATTCTGCAAGAGCGAAGCCGGCGTCTCTAGACTCGTGGGCGACATCGCGTCGTACAGAGCCGAAAGGGCGGCCGCAGCGAACAAGAGGGCGTTTGATAGATCATTTCGGGAACGATTGCTGGCGGAGCACGGCAACCCCGTAAAATCCACATCGCTTGACGACTACGCGGATGTGAACTTCCGGTACCTAAGAGCAACGGGCCTTGTGACCAGGGCCAGAGCCGCGCTTTGCGTTACGGAGGAGAAGCGGCGCGAGGTAGAGGTAATCGTCACGCCCGAGGATAGGCGGCTGGAGGACGACGCCTACCTTCGCCGCCTGTGGGTCGGCGAAGTTCTTCCAACCGACGATGCGGGAGAGGCGGCGTCGGCAATTCGCCGTCTTGCACGCAACTTGACCGAAGCAGGGCGTGCCGTGGACGTACCGGTCGTAGAGGGGATGCAGGTAGCGGAACTGGAGCAAATCAGGCTGAAGCTTGAAATGGAACACCGCATGGTACGCGAAGAACAATTCGCGGTCGCCCAGGGAGCGGAAACCGCTGCGATCAATGATCTGCTCTTGCTTATGGATCGCAAGGACGACAGGGCGGCGTTCTATCGCGGCGAGGCGCCCGCGTATCTTGAGTGGGCCGTATGGCGGGCCTTTCTAGCGATAGATACGCTCGCGAACGAGCCGTGGCAGGTTCGGCAGTTCCATATAGATGCCGACATGAGCCCGATTGCTCCGGCCTCCTCACGTCGACCGGATATGATCTGCGAATTTGCCGATTTTGTGCTTGTGGTCGAGGTGACGTTTACCGAGAACTCCCGGCAAGAGGCGGCTGAAGGCGAACCGGTGAGGCGGCACGTCGCAGAAGTGACGCGCAACAACCCCGTCAAGCCAGTCTACGGACTCTTTATCGCTCCTCGCATCGACACCAATACAGCCGAGACCTTCGGTCGCGGGGACTTTGTACTGTCGGAAGAGCGCATCTTGCTGAGTATAGTACCGCTCACGCTCGCCCAGTTTGCCGGCGTCTTCCAGGCTGGATTCGATGGGCCTCGTGCCGTCGGCCCCGCTGGTATCAGACAGCTTCTAGATGCTGCGCTGGCGGCGCGCGATCGAGACGGAGGAAGATGGAAGGCTGCAATAGCAAACGTCGTGAGTGAGTTCATAACTTCGTTGGCTATGTCGAGGGCTAGCGCGTGAGTAAATTCTCAGACGCTGCGTACGCGTGGATGAGAAATAGCAAGAAGAGCGAGGCGTCGTCCGAAGAGCTATGGGATGGCCTCAGGAGCGCGGAACCGGAGCTCACCGCGACGTCGGAACGACGAAAAACTCCGCGGACGACTTGCATGCGCGACCTGCGAAAGGATCCACGATTTACCGTGGGTAAGCGGCGCGTTCGGCTAGTCGATTAACGGCAGGAGCGCCTAAGGGATCGGGCTCGCGGTGGGGACAGTCCCCTATGCAGGCGAGCGGCGGGCTCCGCGAAAGATAAGAGCGTGTCCGCAAGCCGCGATCTTCTCGTTCTCGATCATCCCGCCGTTGCCGACCGCATCGCGAGAATTCGCGACAAGGAGACGCCGGTACCGGTCTTTCGCAAGCTGGTTGAAGAGATCGGGGTTTTTCTTGCCTACGAGGCGACGCGTGGATTGCCGCTGCGAAACGAGCGCGTAGAGACGCCGCTGACGGATACGACGATCCAGCGTATCGCAACGCGTCCCGTCGTTGCGCCGATTCTTCGCGCGGGTCTCGGATTGTTGCCTGGATTCTTGCAGGTCGTCGACGATGCGGTCGTTGCACATCTAGGCTTCTATCGCGATCCGCAATCGCTGGTTCCGGTACCCTATTACGCGAACGTTCCGCCGGAGCTGGGCGACCGCCACGTCTTCTTGCTCGATCCGATGCTCGCGACGGGCAACTCGGCAGTCGCGGCGCTCGACGCGCTCGTCGAGCGGGGTGCGCGGACGCTCACGTTCATCTGCTTGATTGCGGCGCCGGAAGGCGTGCGTCACGTGCAACGCGCGCATCCGAGCGCGTCCATCGTCACGTGCGCGGTCGACGCGGGTTTGAACGATCACGCCTACATCGTGCCGGGACTCGGCGATGCCGGGGATCGGATGTTCGGAAGCCTCACGTCGGTTCCAGCGGCAGTGCGTAGCACGAGCTGAACGGCATCCTTCGACAAGCTCAGGATGAAACGGGAGAAGCGGCCAGGATGACGTCGAGGCCCGGCTGGGACGAATACTTCGTGCAGATCGCGCGAACGGTCGCAACGCGGGCGACGTGCCCGCGCGCTCTGGTCGGCTGCGTGTTGGTGCGCGAGCATCGGATTCTCACGACCGGCTATAATGGTGCGCCGCGCGGCGTCGCGCACTGCACGCAGGCCGACTGCATATTGCGCGACGGGCACTGCGTGCGGGCGACGCACGCGGAGGCCAACGCCGTGGTTCAAGGCGCGCTGTACGGTGTGGGGCTGCAGGGCGCAACGGCGTACTGCACGCATCAACCCTGCGTGGGCTGCTCGAAGCTCCTCATCAGCGCGGGCGTCGTCAATATCGTCTTCGTCGAGCCGTATCCCGATCCGGTCGCAGCGGAGCTGCTCTCCGAAGCCGGTGTAGCGCTCGTCCCGTTTTCCTTGCAAGGAAGCGCGCAGCCATGCTGACGGCGGTGCTGATCTACGGCGCGACCTTCGCTCTCGCCATCGCGGTCGCCGCGATCGCGACCCCGCTCGTCATCCATCTGGCCAAGCGCCTGGGCGTACTCCACGGTCCCGAAGAACGCCACATGCACACGGTGCCGACGCCGCGCATCGGAGGCGTTGCGGTCTACTTCGGCTTCGCCGTCGCACTCTTCACGGTGCTCGGCATCGCACTCTCCTCACCGTACGCGCTCGTCCCCTCGGCGCTGCACGCGCCGCTCGCGCACCGGTACAACGTTCTGTCCGATCAGTTCGAATCGATTCACCAACTAGTGGGCCTACTCTTCGGAAGCCTCTTGATTCTCGGCGTCGGCATGTGGGACGACCTGATGCAGATGAAGCCGCGCAACAAGCTCGCCGCGCAGTCGCTCGTCGCGCTCGTCTCGATGCTGTACGGCTTCATCATCCCCGGCATGACCAATCCGTTCAACCATAATCCGAGCACGAACTGGATCGACTTTCCGGCGTGGGTCGGCGTCCCGCTCACCCTTCTGTGGTACGTCGGCATGATGAACGCGATCAACTTCATCGACGGCCTGGACGGGCTGTTGGCGGGTTTCACCGCGATCTCGAGCCTCTTCATGGCGCTGATCTTCCTCATGCATGGGGACATCGTCGTCGCAATCGTCGTCCTCGCCCTTGCCGGCGCGGCGATCGGCTTTCTTCCGTACAATTTCAATCCGGCACGGATCTTTCTCGGCGACGCGGGTTCGCTCTTCATCGGCTATGTCTTCGCGACGGTCTCGATCATCGGCACGAGCAAGACCGCGATTGCGATCAGCCTCATCGTGCCGCTCGTCATCCTCGCGCTGCCCGTCGTCGATACGGCTGCGGTGATTCTGCGTCGCTCGATCACCGGCAAAGCGGTTACCGAGGCAGATCGAGGGCACTTCCATCACCTGCTGATCTTTCGGTTCGGGCTGAACGTCCGTCAGGCGGTCCTGCTCATTTACGCGCTGAGTTTCGCGCTCGGCATGGTCGCGTTCTACGTCTCGGGCGGCCTCACGCACGTCTTCCCGCATGTCAACTAGGGGTCCCCTAAGTGGCCGATAACGCGCTGCGCGTCATGACCGTCTTCGGGACGCGTCCCGATACGATCAAGATGGCGCCCGTCGTCCACGCGCTCGCACGTCACGCGGGCATTGCGGGCCTCGTCTGTGTCACCGCGCAGCATCGCGAGATGCTCGACGATCTGCTGGAGCTCTTCGCGATCCGGCCCGATTACGATCTCGACATCATGACCGAGGACCAGACCCTCACGCAGGTGACGACGCGCGTTCTCGAAGGAATGGAGCCGGCGCTCGACGATGCGAAACCCGACGTCGTGCTCGTGCACGGCGACACGACGACGAGTACCGCGGCCGCGCTTGCAGCCTTCTATCGACACGTTCCCGTTGGGCACGTCGAAGCGGGCTTGCGCACGAGCGATCGCTGGATGCCGTTTCCCGAGGAGATGAACCGGCGTCTCACCGGAACGATCGCCTCCTACCACTTCGCGCCCACGCCGCTCGCCCGCGATCATCTCCTTCAAGAGCACGCCGATGCGCGCGACGTCGTCGTCACCGGGAACACGGTAATCGACGCGTTCCTGGAGACCGCCGCGCGAACGGATCTTCCGGCGCCGCCGCGATGGAGCGAGCTCGACGCGCGGCGCCCAATCGTTGCCGTCACCGCGCACCGCCGCGAGAACCATCCGTATATGCGCGAGATGTGCGAAGCGATGCGCGAAATCGCCGCGCTTCCCATGCACCCGCAGCTCTACTGGCCCGTGCACCCGTCGCCGCACGTTCGTCCGGTCGCTCGTGAGATTCTCGGCGACGTTCCCGGCGTCGTGCTCGTCGATCCGATCGATTACGCGCGGATGGTCGCGGCGATCAAAGCCTGCACTTTCGTGCTCACCGACTCCGGCGGTCTGCAAGAAGAGGCGCCATGCCTAGGCAAACCGGTGCTCGTGATGCGCGATGAAACCGAGCGCCCCGAAGGGCTCGACGCGGGGACGCTCGAGCTCGTCGGACACCGTCGCGAGCACATCGTGGCCGCGGCGCGGCGACTGCTTACCGACGCATCGGCCTTCGACGCAATGGCGCGCGCCGCGAACCCATACGGCGACGGGCACGCCGCGGATCGCATCGTCGCCTGGCTTCTCGCGCGCTTCCGCGGCGCGCACTATCCCAAGCCGTTCTCGGGCATAGACGGCTCGCCGGAATGAAGGGGGTGGTGCCGCTGATCGGCGCCGGAAGCACCTTCGCCGGCGCATCGTTGCTGGGATTCGGAGTCGGGATTCTCGCCGATGCGAGGACGGGAGGGAACCTTTACGCCTTCCTCGGGCTCTTTGCCGGCATGCTGCTGGGCGCGTATGGGGCGTTCAGGCTGCTCTCGAGGTCCCTCTGAACGGAGCGTTCCGGACGGCGCTGTGGCGGTCCGGGGCCGTCGTGGCCTTGGCTTCCCTGCTCGCTGCCCGCCCGCTGCCGCTTCCCGCGCTTGCCTTGGCAGTAGGCGGTCTCTGCGGTATCCTCAATGCCATGCTGACGGCTCACGGCGTCGAGCGGCTCGGACGAAGCCGCAACGCCGGAGCTTTCGTCATAAGTAGTTTTTTCCGGCTTGCTCTCTTCGGTATAGTGCCGGTGGCCTTCGCGGCCTCGGGACCGTGGTGGTCGATGGCCTGGTACTTCGCAGGGTTCTTTCTCCCGACGGCGCTCTATGCCGTGAGCGTCGGTCGGGCGCGGTAAAGAAGCAAGCGATTCTCGAGCGATTAGAATTCAAAGAAGAGGAACGTGCACGAACAGATCGGCGAACACTTTCTTTGGCACTTGCCAGTGCTCGGAGCCGTCCATGCAGACACGATCGTCACGACGTGGCTCGTCATGGCGCTTGCGCTCGGCCTCTTTGCCTGGATCGGCGCGAGTTATCGCTCTCCGTATCTCTCCAGACGCCATACCGTCTTCGAGGGCGTCTTCAATTACATTGCAGACCTGGCGACAGGCGTGCTCGGGCCGGCCGGCGAGCCATTCGTGCCGTTCTTCGTCGCGCTGTTCATCTTCATCTTTCTCTTGAACCAGTTCGGGATGGTGCCGTTCAAGGCGTTCGATCTGCCGTTCGGCGGCTCGCCGACGGCCGATCTCAACACCGTCGTGCCGCTCGTGCTCGTGGTCTTCTTCATGATTCAGATCGTGGCGTTCAAGAAGAAAGGCCCCGGATATCTGAAGCACTTGTTCGAGCCGTTTCCGGCGCTCTTTCCCGTGAACGTGCTCGACGAGATTCTTCGCCCGGTCACGCTCGCCGCACGATTGTTTTTCAATATCTTCGTGGGGGAGCTGCTCTTCATCATTATCTCGACGATCATTCTCGCCCGCATACGCATCGGCGCCTTCGATTTGTCGATGGGCGTGTCCGTCGTTCCCTTCCTGATCCAGTTCTTCAACTTTTTTGTCGGGACGATCCAGGCATTTGTTTTCACCCTCTTGGCGATCGTCTATCTGTCGCTCGCCATCTCCGAGGAACACTAGAAAGGCTCGTATGACTGAAGCCCTCATCGGTGCCGCCGCGTTGCTCGCCTTCGGCATCATCATCTCCGGCGTCGCGTTCGGCTCGGCCGTCGGCGACGGAAACGTCGCATCGAAAGCCGTCGAAGCCATCGCGCGGCAACCCGAAGCGCGCTCGAACATCTACACGTTCATGTTCCTGGGCGTCGGCGTGTTGGAAGCGGTGCCGTTCATCGCCATCGCCCTTGCCTTCTACATCCTGCTCGTCGTAGCCAGAGTGCCTGCGATCGTCAGCGCGCTGGTCAAGTAGCGCGCGCCGGGCATGTCGTTCCTTTCGGTCGACGGAACGCTGGTCGTCCAGCTCGTCAACTTCGCGATTTTCTTCGCGATCTTGAACGTCGTCTTCTTGCGTCCCGTCGCCGCAGCGATACGCAAGCGACGGGCGTACATCAACGGCCTCGTCGAGGACTACGACCGCTATCAAGCCGAGGCGACGCAGCTGCGGCAGAGCGCGGAGAGCGTACGTGCGGCGGCGCGACGCGAAGCCGCGCACCGGATCGCCGCGGCGCGTGCCCAAGGCACGAACGAGGCCGCGGAGATCGCCGCGCGGTGCACGCGCCAGGCCCAGGAGATCGTCGAGGAAGCGACGCGCGCCGTAGCAGCGGAGCTGGACGCCGCCCGCGCGGGTGAAGAGCGTGCCGTCAGCGGTCTAGCGCAGGCGATGGTCGAGCGCGTCATGGCGGAGAGCGCCTGATGGGGTCGAGCCAGCTCTACGTTCAGATCGCGATTTGGAGCCAGGTTGCCTCGGCGCTACTCTTCATCGCGGCGATGGCGTTCGTCTGGATGCGCTGGCTGCAACCGATGGTGCTCGCCGCGCAAGCGCGCAGCAACCGGCAGATCTCGGAGGCCGAGCGACATCGTGACGAGGCCAAGGCTGCGGTCGAGGCACTACGCGACGAGATCGAAGGTGCGACGCGCGACGCGGAGCTCATTCGGCGGCGAGCCGACGGGCAGGCCGTGCGCGAGCGCGAGGTCGTCGTCGCGGAGGCGACGGTTGCCTGCGAGCGCGTTCTGCACAACGCTGCGGGAGAGCTCGAGCGGGCTCGCGAGGCAGCGCGTTTACGATTGCGCGATGAGATTCTTGCGCGGGCGCTGGCGCAAGCCCGCGACCAGGCGCAGCGCAGTATCGACGGCGCAGCAAACGCTCGACTCGTCGAGCGCTTTTTGGTGACGCTGGAGAGCGCGCGAGGTGAGGCATGATAAACCGTACGCTTGCCAGACGCTATGCATCTGCGGTCTATGCGCTCGCCTCGGAGGCGGGTGCCGTCGACCGCATCGGTGCCGACCTCGATCGCATCGTCGCCGCCATCGAGGCGGGCGAGGAGTCCCGCCGATTCTTCCTCGCTCCCATCATCAGCCGCTATGAGAAGGAGCGCGTGCTGGCGAAGGTCTTTGAAGGCAGAGTGGACGACGTTGCGTTGCACACGCTGCTCTTGCTCGTGCGCAAGCATCGCGAGGCGCTGCTGCGGGCCGTGCTGGAAGAGTATCGTTTGCTTGAAATGCGTGCACGAGGCGTTGCGACCCTGAGGATCACCTCGGCGCGGCCGCTCCAGGCTGAGGCGGTCGCCGCCTTCGTTGGGCGTATCGAGCGCGTGTACGAGACGCGCTTCGAGCCGCAGCTCGTGGTCGACCCGCAGCTCATCGGGGGCGTCCGCGTGACGACGGGAGACCGCCGCATCGACGGCACCATCGCGCGCCGGCTCGACGAGCTGGCGCGAACGCTCGCGGCAACGACATGACGATACTCACCACGAAAGAAAGCCAAACATGATCAACGCAGACGAAATCGCCGGACTGCTCAAGTCGCAGATCGCCGGCTTCAAAGGCGAGCTCGAAGAGGACGAGGTCGGTACGGTGATCGAGGTCGGCGCCAACCTCGCGCGCGTCTACGGGCTGCGCGGCGTACGGTTTTCGGAGCTCGTCGAGTTTCCGAACGGTCTGCAAGGCGTTGCCCTGAACCTCGAGGAGGACAACGTCGGCGTCGTCATCATGGGGCCGGATGCCGAGGTTCAGGAGGGCGACAAGGTGCGCAGGACGGGGCGCATCGCCTCCGTGCCGGTCGGCGAGGCCCTCCTGGGGCGCGTCGTCGATCCGCTCGGCCGGCCCGTCGACGGCAAAGGTACGCTCGACGCGGCGCGCCTGCGGACGGTCGAGAACACTGCGCCCAGCGTCGTGCAGCGCCGCCCCGTCTTTCAACCGCTCCAGACCGGCATCCGCGCCATCGACGCGTTGGTTCCCATCGGAAAGGGACAGCGCGAGCTCATCATCGGCGATCGCTCGACCGGCAAAACCGCGATCGCGATCGACACGATCATCAACCAGCGAGGAGGCAACGTTTTCTGTATCTACGTTGCCATTGGCCAGAAGAACTCGACCGTTTCCGCCCTCTCGCAAATTCTCGAGCAGAAGGGCGCGATGGAGTACACGACCATCGTGACGGTCAGCCCGGCTGATGCTGCCGCACTGCGTTGGATCGCGCCGTTCGCGGGGTGTGCGATGGGCGAAGACCTGATGTATGCCGGCAAGGACGTGCTCGTTATCTACGACGATCTGACGAAGCACGCACAAGCTTATCGCGAGATGTCGCTCTTGCTGCGGCGGCCGCCGGGCCGGGAAGCCTACCCGGGAGACGTGTTCTATCTTCATTCGCGCCTGCTCGAGCGTGCGGCGAAGCTCAGCGACGAGATGGGCGGCGGCTCGATGACGGCCTTGCCGATCATCGAGACGCAAGCCGGCGATTTCTCGGCGTACATTCCCACCAACGTCATCTCGATTACGGACGGTCAGATCTATTTGACGCCGAGCCTATTCTTTCAAGGCATCCGGCCGGCGATCGACGTCGGGCTCTCGGTCTCGCGCGTCGGCGGCGCCGCACAGACGAAGGCAATGAAATCGGTGGCCGGGCAGTTGAAGCTGGAACTCGCGCAGTATCGTGATCTCGCGGCCTTCGCAAAGCTTGCGAGCGACCTCGACAAGTCGACGCAGATGCAGCTGCTCCGCGGCGAGAAGCTTACCGAGCTGCTCAAGCAGCCGCAATATCAACCGATGCCGATGGAGGATCAGGTGATTCTCCTCTACGCCGGCACGAAAGGGTTCGTCAACGACGTCGAAACGAGCCGTCTGCAGAACTGGGCGATCGGGGCGATCCAGTTCGTGCACGAGCGCTACGCTGCCATCCCGACCGACATCGCACAATCCGGCCAGCTCGCGGACGAGACGAAGAAGAGGCTCGACGCGGCACTCGCCGAGTTCAACAAGGCGTTCTGATTTGGCGACCGTACGCGAGCTGCGGGACCGGATTCGGTCGCTGCGGAACACGCAGCAGATCACCAAGGCGATGAAGCAGGTCGCTGCAGCGAAGATTCGCCGTGCAGAGATCGCGCAACGCCGCGCACGCCCGTATGCGCAGACGCTCGCGGAGATGCTGCGCGACCTCGTTGCGGCGGTGTCCGTCGTCGATCATCCGTTCATGCGTGAAGGCAAGGGCGGCGCAGCACCCGGGGTCATTTTGATGACGGCCGACAAAGGGCTTGCAGGCGCGTTCAACTCCAACGTGATCCGAATGGCCGAGCAGTACGCGCAAGGGCATCGGGGGGTTCGCTTCTACTCCGTCGGCCTCAAAGCGCGCAACGCCGTGCGACGCATGGGCCAGGGCCAGCACCCGACCTGGCCGCTCGGCGGCGGAAAGCTGGAAACGGCGCACGCCGTCGCGCAGAACGTGAGCGCTGACTTCGTCGCCGGAGAGATCGGCGAGATCGTCCTCGTCTCCTCGACCCTGGTCTCCATGATGTCGCAACGCCCGAAGACGCGGCGGCTCGTGCCGATTTTGAAGGAGGCGTTTTCGCCAACCGGCGCTGCGCGTGCGCAGAAGGGTGCGGTCGAGTTTCTGCCGTCGCCGGAGTTCGTGCTCTCGTTGCTTTTGCCAAAGTATCTCGAGTTCACGCTGTATTCGGCGATGCTCGAAACGGATGCCGCCTTCTTTGCGGCGCAGTTGATTGCCATGAGCAATGCAACCGACAACGCCGCTAAAGCGATCGACGAATCAACGATCGCGATGAACAACGCGCGTCAGGCGGCGATCACCAAAGAACTGCTCGAAATCGTTGCCGGCGCGGAAGCGCTTGCCGGATGAGAACATCCATGACGTTTTCGAAGAAGTCAGACGCTCTCCGAGGGCCTCATGGCATAGGCACTCACTCCTTCGTTCCTGTGGAGAAAAACTAGTTGTGGCTACCGACACCGGAAAAGTCGTGCAAGTGCTCGGCAACGTCGTCGACGTGGAGTTCACGCCGGAGACGCTTCCGAAAATTCAGGACGCGCTGCGCGTTCGCGTAAATCCTTCGATAGGCTCAGGAACGACAAGCTCAGGACGGCCGAATGGAGCCGCCGCGCCCCAGCAGAACCTCGGCGGAACGGCGATGCAGGAACGCGAGCTCGTGCTCGAGGTGCAAGACGAGCTCGGGAACAACCAGGTGCGCTGCCTAGCGATGGGGTCGACCGACGGCCTCGTACGCGGGGCTCCGGTCGCCAATACCGGCGGTCCGATCACGGTGCCGGTCGGGGAAGGCACGCTCGGACGCATCTTCAACGTCTTGGGGAAGACGATAGACTCCGACGAGCCCGTGCAAGCGGCCGCGCAATGGCCGATACACCGTGCCGCTCCCGAGTTCAAGTACCAGGAGCCGACGCAGCGTGTGTTCGAGACCGGGATCAAGGTCATCGACTTGATGGCTCCCTACACGCGCGGTGGGAAAGTCGGCCTGTTCGGCGGCGCCGGCGTCGGCAAGACGGTGTTGATCCAAGAGCTCATTCGCAACATCGCGTACGTGCACAAAGGCTTCTCCGTCTTCACCGGCGTCGGCGAACGGACGCGCGAGGGGAACGATCTCTGGCTCGAGATGAAAGAGTCCGGCGTTCTCGCGCAGACGACGCTCGTCTTCGGTCAAATGGACGAGCCGCCGGGCGTGCGCTTTCGCGTCGCGCAGACCGGCGTGACGATGGCCGAGTACTTCCGCGACGAGCTGGGCGCCGACGTGCTGCTTTTCATGGACAACATCTTCCGGTACATGCAGGCGGGCTCCGAAGTCTCCGCATTGATGGGACGCATGCCGTCGGCCGTAGGATATCAGCCGACGCTCGCAACCGACATGGGCGCCATCGAAGAGCGCATCACGTCGACCCGCAAGGGGTCGATCACCTCGGTGCAGGCGGTCTACGTTCCCGCGGACGATTATACGGATCCCGCGGTCGCCACGACGTTCGCGCATCTCGATGCGACGACGGCGCTCTCGCGTCCGATCTCGGAGCTGGGCATCTACCCTGCCGTCGATCCGCTCGCGTCGAGCTCGCGCATCCTCGATCCGCAGATCGTCGGGGAGGAGCACTACGCGGTCGCGCGCGGCGTTCAGGAGACGCTTCAACGCTATCGCGACCTGCAAGACATCATCGCGATCCTCGGCGTCGAAGAGCTCTCCGAAGAGGACAAAGTCGCCGTCGCGCGCGCGCGACGCATTCAGCGCTTCTTCTCGCAGCCGTTCTTCGTCGCCGAGCAGTTCACGGGGCGCTCGGGCAAGTACGTCAAGCTCGCGGATACGGTCGCTTCGTTCAAAGAAGTCTTGGAGGGCAAGGTCGACCATCTCCCGGAGGGCGCGTTCTTCTACGTCGGCGGCATCGACGAAGCCAAGGAGAACGCCGAGAAAATGGGCGCGGCGGTCTAGCGTCGATCGTGGCAACCGTCCCGTTCAAGCTGATCGCGCCCGGAGAGATCGTCTTCGAAGGCGATGCCGAGCTGGTCATCGTGGTCACGACCGAGGGTGAGGAGGGTATCCTGCCCCGTCACGCTCCGCTATTGGCCGCGCTGCGGCCGGGCTTGCTGCGAGCAAACGTCGTGCGCGAGGGTGCGAGCGAGCGCCTCGAGCGCGCGACCGGATCCGGCTTCATCCAGGCCTTGCCCGACCGCGTGACCGTGCTCGTCGACGAGGCGCTGCGATTCGAGGACGTCGACGTGGCAAGAACGCGCCAAGAGCTCGCTCAAGCCCAAGCCGCGCACGATCGCGCCGCAGAGGAGTTCGCGCGGGCAAAGCTCCGACTCACGGGGCACGAGACGTAACCCGGTCCGGCACCGGACGAGGCGGGGCGCAGCGCCTCGCGGCGCGAACCTTGCGCGGACACGCTTTCATGACAACAATGCTCGACCGTTTAGAGACGACGCTGCGCATTCGCGGCGGCGCACGCTTGGAAGGATCGGTTCCCACGCACGGCGCCAAAAACGCCGCCCTACCGATCATGGCCGCGTCGTTATTAGCCAAGAGTCCCGTAACGCTGCATCGCGTCCCCCGCATCACCGACGTTTCCGTGATGTGGTCGCTGCTCGAAGCACTCGGCGCGCGCATACGCCATGAAGGCGAGCATTCGCTCACGATCGACGCGAGCAACGTCACGACATTCCGCGCTCCCTACACGCTCGTGCGCAAGCTGGCGGCATCGTTCGACGTCGTCGGTCCCCTCCTGGGCCGCTTCCGCCGCGCCGAAGTGCCCTTGCCCGGTGGCTGCGTCCTCGGCACGCGCGCGACCGACATGCACGAGCAAGCGTTCGTCGCGCTCGGATGCGAGGTGCGCAACGCGCACGGCTACTTGATCGCGCACTGCAAGAAGAAACGCCTAAAGGGAGCGTCGGTCGAGTTTCGCATGCCGAGCGTCGGCGCGACGAAGAATGCGATGCTGAGCGCGGTTCTCGCCGACGGCACGACCATGCTGCATAACGTTGCGATGGAGCCGGAAGTCGTCGATCTGGCAAACTTCCTGGTCGCGATGGGCGCCAACGTCGCCGGTGCCGGGACGGACACGATCGTCATCGACGGCGTTCACGAGCTCAAGGGCGGCGAATACGAAATCATTCCGGATCGCATCGTTGCGGGAACGCTGCTCTTCGCCGGAGCCGTGACGAGAGGGGACGTCACGGTGACGCAGTGCCGGCCGCAGCATCTCGATGCCGTCGTGGAGAAGCTCGCCGAGTGCGGTGCGGAGATCACGACCGGAGACGATTGGGTGCGTCTGCGGGGCGATACGATCGATGCGGGGACGAGCATCGTCACGGCTCCATACCCCGGGTTCGCGACTGACTTGCAGCCGCAGGCGGTGGCCTTCCTCTGCACCGTTCCGGGAACCAGCGTTGTCGAGGAATCGATCTTCAACGCGCGCTTCTCCTACGTCAACGAGCTTGCGCGCATGGGTGCCGACGTGAAGGTTTCGATGGAGAGCAACGCTGCGGTCGTCAAGGGCGTCGCACAACTCTCCGGCGCGCCGGTCGAAGCACCAGACATTCGCGCCGGTGCGGGCCTCGTCATCGCGGGTCTCGGTGCTGCGGGGGAAACGGAGATCATCGGCCTCGAGTACATCGACCGCGGGTACGAGCGGTTGACGGAGACGCTCTCCGAGCTCGGTGCGCAAGTGCAGCGTTCGAGCGGCGTCACGCAGTTCGTCGAGCCATCGACGATTTTCGAAACGAGCGCGTATCCACGCGTCAACACAGCAACCGGCTAACAAGAATACGGAGCGGGATTGGACATCGGAATTGACCTCGGGACGGCCAATGTGCTCGTTCACGTTCGCGGCAAGGGAATCGTCTTGCGCGAGCCGTCGGTCGTCGCGAAAGACATGAACACGGGCAGAGTGCTCGCCATCGGGGAAGAGGCTCGCCAGATGCTCGGCAAGACGCCGGCGCACATTCAAGCGATACGACCGTTGCGCGACGGCGTCATCGCCGATTTCGAAGTGACCGAGGCGATGCTTGCCTATTTCATCAAAAAGGTGACGAAGGACCGCACCTGGTGGTCGTCGCTCGTGAAGCCGAAGCCGCACGTCACGATCTGCGTTCCCGCGGAGATCACGAGCGTCGAAGAGCGCGCGGTGAAAGACGCCGCGAAGCTTGCAGGCGCGCGCAGCGTGGAAATCGTTGAAGAGCCGATGGCCGCCGCGATCGGCGCCGGGTTGCCCATCGACGGGCCTTGCGGCAGCATGGTCGTCGACATCGGCGGAGGAACGACCGACGTCGCCGTGATCTCGCTCGGCGGGATCGTCGTCTCTCAATCGTTGCGCGTCGCTGGGAATAAGATGGACGATGCGATCGTTCGGTACATTCGGCGGGTGTACAATCTCATGATCGGGGATCGAACCGCCGAAGAGATCAAGATCAAGATCGGCTCCGCGTACAAGCTCGATCAGGAGCTCGCGATGGAGATCCGCGGGCGCGACCTCATCAACGGCTTGCCCAAAACGGTGAAGATCACGAGCGAAGAGGTCAGGGAAGCCCTCTCGGAGCCGGTCGGCGCCATCGTGGAAGCGGTCAAGTCGGTTCTCGAGAAGACGCCGCCCGAGCTGGCCTCCGACATCATCGATCGCGGCGTCATCCTAACGGGAGGCGGCGCGCTGCTGCGCGGTTTGGACAAGCTGCTCTCCGAGATCACCGGGGTTCCGGCGATCGTTGCCGACGACCCCCTCTCGTGCGTTGCACTCGGCACCGGAATGCGCATCCACGTCTGATGGCGTCCGTTTCGCGGCATTGAGGATTCTCGACGCGCGGCGCGAGCGGGCCGAAGACGTCGTCGAGGAGGGAGCGCGCGTCGTCTTCGCCGGGGGTACCGTTGTGTATTCGGATGAAACGGGCTATCGCTTCGGCTGCGATTTACAGCGCGAAGACGCCGTAAAGGCGGTGTGCGCGTATGCCTGCGAGCAGGAGGGTGGACGCATGGAACTCTGCGTCGGTAGCACTGCCGAGCTGCTCGAGTACGCTCCTAACGACGCGCTCGCCGCGCTCGCCGTGAAACACGCGCGAACGGGCCCGCTTTCCGTGCTGCTGAAACGCCCGTCCTTTTTCTCGGCATCCGGGCTAGCCGAGCGCGAGCGCGTTGCGTTTTTCGTGCCGCAGGAGCCACTCGCGCAGGCGCTCCTCGAACGTTGCGGCCCACTGCTTACGTGCGGCACTGCGTACGCTGGGGATGGATCCGCGGGGCTACCGTCAGGCGCCGATCTTCTCCTCGAGCGCGGAGAAGTCGCGCCGCGGCTCGAAGTCTGCGTCATCGACCCCACGAGGATTGTATCCGAACCATGATCCGTCCGCTCACCGCGGCCATCGCCGGAGCGATCGTTGCCGCTGCCGTTGCTGCCTCCCCGACGCCCGCGCCGAGCGCGTACAGCGACTCTTTCGCCGTGGGCATTTGGACGGTGCACACGTCGTCGCTCGATTTCAACCAGAAGAGCGGTGACTTCAGCGTTCCGACCAAGCTCCTGATGACCCGGCAAGGGGGCGACGTCGAAGCCGATCGCGCGAACGGAAACTACAAGACGCAGATCGTCACGCTGTACGGTGACGTCACGATGCACGACCAAAGCGGCAACTTCGCCGGAATGGCGAGCGGCAGCATCACGCATCCGAGCGGCCCGGCGACGCTCACCGCCGATCAGATTCGCATCGACGGAAAGACGCGCGTCTACGTCGCCACGGGTCACGTGCACTACGTGCAGGAGAACACGACGGTCGATGCCGAGCGCGGAATGCTCAACGATGCGAGCCACATGCTGTATCTCTCCGGCAACGCTCGCGTCGCCCAAGGGTTGCGAAACGTCGTCGCGGATCGCATCGCATACGATACCGTCACCGGCAACGCGCACGCCGAAGGGAACGTTACGATGCAGTTCCCGAGCGAGGTGCAACCACACATCGCGACTCCCAAGCCGATACGAATACCGGGGCTGCACACGCCGCACCCGTGAGCCTCTTCGACTTGGGGTTGCAGAGCGTGCCGCTCGCGGCGCGTATGCGCCCGCAGCAGCTCGAGGAGTTCGTCGGCCAGGAAGAGCTCGTCGGTCCGGGGCGGCCGCTACGGCGCGCGATCGAGCGCGATGCCGTCCCCTCCATGATTCTCTGGGGCCCGCCGGGAACCGGGAAGACCACGCTTGCCGAGATCGTCGCCCGTGCGACGGAAGCGGAGTTCACGCACCTCTCGGCAGTGAGCGCCGGCGTTGCCGACTTGCGTCGCGTCGTCGCGCAGGCGCAGGCGCGCAAGCGCCTGGGAAGGCGCAGCCTCCTGTTCGTCGACGAGATCCATCGTTTCAACAAGGCGCAGCAAGATGCGATTCTGCCGTACGTGGAGGACGGAACCGTGACGCTCGTCGGCGCCACGACCGAAAACCCGTCGTTCGAGGTGAACTCGGCGCTGCTCTCCCGCGCGCGGGTCTTCGTGCTGAAGCCGCTCTCGGACGACGACGTCGCAACGATCGTCGATCGCGCCCTGCACGATCGCGAGCGCGGGCTTGGTGGGTTGGAGGTGCGTCTCGACGATGAGGCCCGCGTGGCGCTCGTCGGGCTCGCGAACGGCGATGCCCGCGCGGCGCTCAACGCACTCGAGTTCGCAGCAGCAGCGGCACAACCGCAAGCCGGCGTGCGCGCCATCGACCGAGCGCAAGTCCTCGATGCGATGCAGCGGAGGGCGTCAGTCTACGACAAGGGCGGCGACGCGCATTACGACACGGTCTCCGCCTTCATCAAGTCTATTCGCGGCAGCGATCCGAACGCGGCGGTCTATTGGCTGGCGCGCATGATCGAAGGCGGCGAAGACCCCCTCTTCATCGCACGCAGGCTCGTGATCCTCGCGTCGGAAGATGTCGGACTCGCCGACTCAGCGGGTCTTCGTGTGGCTGTCGCCGCGCAACAAGCGGTGCACTTCGTCGGGTTGCCGGAGGGTTTCTACGCGTTGGCGCACGCGACGCTCTATCTGGCGATCGCACCGAAGAGCAATGCCGTTGGCAGAGCGTACTTCGCCGCAATGGAGGACGTGCAGGCAACGCGCAACGAACCGGTGCCGCTGCATCTACGCAACGCGCCGACGGGGCTCATGCGCGATCTCGGCTACGGACGCGACTACCATTACACCCACGACGATTACGACGTCGCCCAAGTCTTTCTCCCGGAGAACCTCATCGGCCGTACGTACTACGAGCCGGCAAAAAAGAGGCGGCCCGATTGATATCGGACCGCCGGTTCCCGTTGCTACTTCTCGGAGTGTGCAATGGAGCTTCGCACGACGCCATGCTAACGCTGCCTCCTTGGAAAGCCCTGTGACGCAATCCCGAATATACATGGACTACGCCGCGACGACGCCGTTGCGTGCCGAAGCCTTGGCAGCCATGCTCCCTTATCTGGAGGGCGGGACCTACAACCCGAGCTCGCTGCATCGCGAGGGACGGCGCGCTCGGACGGTGCTCGAGGAGGCGCGCGAACGCATCGCGCGCGTGCTGGGCGTGAGGCGCAAGGAGGTGCTCTTCGTCGGCGGCGGCTCGCAAGCCGATTCGTTGGCCATCATAGGAATGGCGAGAGCCGGCAACGGCCGGCACGTCCTCTCGAGCGCGATCGAGCATCACGCGATCTTGCACGCGCTCGACCGCTTGCGCGACGAGGGATACGACGTGACGTTGCTGCCGGTGGATCGGCACGGCTTCGTCGATCCGGAACGTTTCGCTGCAGAGTTGCGCCCCGATACCGTGCTCGCAAGCATCATGTATGCAAACAACGAGATCGGAACGATCCAACCGGTTGCTCGTTTCGCGGCGCTCGCGCGCGAGCGCGGAGTACTCTTCCATACGGATGCGATCGCAGCACCAGGCTGGTTACCGCTTGCGGATTTGGGCGCCGACGCGATCTCGCTCGCCGCGCACAAGTTTGGCGGACCCGCGGGCTTCGGCATCCTCTGCGTTCGGGAGAGCGTTGCGATCGAGCCGATCGTCTATGGTGGCGGCCAGGAGTTCGGGAAGCACTCCGGGACCGAAAGCGTTGCCGCAGCTGCCGGGGCCGCTACGGCGCTGGAACTGGCGGAATCGGAGCGCCGGCAGCGGGTTTCCCTCGTGGAGCCCCTGAGAGACCGGCTCGAGATCGGGCTGCTCGCGAGCGTGGCGCTGCTCCGCGTCAACGGCGCCAACCCGCGTCTCGCGGGCATCGCGAACCTCTCGGTCGCCGGCGTGAAGGCCGAGGCGCTCTGCGTACGTCTCGACCTCGACGGCATCGCAGTCTCGCCGGGAAGCGCCTGCACGTCGGGTATCGCGGAGCCGAGCCACGTGATAGCCGCGCTCCAGGATGGAAACGGCGAGGAGGCCGTCCGCTTCTCCATGGGTTCGTCCACGACGCAGGAGGAGGTCGATCGCGTCCTGCAGGTCATGCCCGTCGCGGTGTCAGAACTGCGCCGGACCTGATATGGATTGGCCAAGCGTTCTCGATGTCGGCGCCGGTGCCGGCATCTTTCTGGTCGGTGCCGGAATCTTCGTCGCGATGCTCGCGCTTGCGCGGCTCTTCGTGCGTCTCGGAAAGACGCTCGACGAAGTCGATCGCCAGATCGCGGGCATCGGAAAACCCGTCGGCGAGGCGTTGGAACACGTCGAAGGTATCTCCGCGACGGCCGACGAGACGCTGGCACGGCTCGGCGGTGCGGTCGGCGCGCTCGAGAGCGTAGCGGGGTCGGTCTCCGGGACGACGGCGCTCGTGCGTCAAGCGATATCGCCGGCCATCGTCAACATCGGGGCAGCGTTGACCGGCGTAAGCGCGGGTTTGCGGCGCTTGGTCACGGGAAAGAGTGTAAGGGAAGGTTCCGAGGAGTTGGTACATCATGGCAAATGATCGCCACGGCAGTGGCTTTTTCGGCGGTTTCGTTATCGGTGCTACGATCGGCGCGGCCGTCGCGCTTGCGTTGACGCGCGAGGACGCGCGCGACATGGTCGTGGGCAAGGCGAAGGAGGCCTCGAGCTTCGCGAAGGACGCGAGCGAGGATCTTCGGGACAAGGTCTCCGACGTCCGCGACAAGGTAGCCGACGCCGCCGCGCAGTGGCAGGCGAACGCAACCGATCTCTACGAACGGGGCAGACACGTCGTCGAAAACGCGCGCGGCAACTTCGGTGCCGCCGTTGAGGAAGGCACGGCAAATGCCGACCATCTTCGCGACGAGCTGCGCTACAAGACAGAAGAATAGGGAACACGAATTGGACATCAAGGTCAACGTCCGCGAAGCAAAGGGCGATTGTTCGGTGGTCGATCTCTCGGGAGAGATCGACGTCTATACCTCGCCCAAGCTCAAGGATGCCGTCAGCAATCTCATCGACCGTGGGGTCTACAATCTCGTCATCAATCTCGAGAAAGTTCGCTACATCGATTCCACCGGTCTGGGCGTGCTCATCGGCGGGCTCAAGCGCGTGCGCGAGCACGGCGGATCGGTGAACCTCGTGTGTACGAATCCACAGATCAAGAAGATATTCGACATCACCGGGCTCGTGATGATCTTCGGGATCTTCGATAGCGAAGACGCCGCGCTCAAGGCCCTGGTATGAACGCGCAGGCGCGGCACGAAGCGGCGACGGACGTCGTCGAGCTGCGCATTCCGGCGAAGGCCGAATGGGTATCGATCGCGCGACTTGCCGTCTCGGCGGTCGCCTCGCGCCTGCAGTTCTCAATCGAAGAAATCGAAGACGTCAAGCTCGCCGTCGCCGAGGCGCTGGTGCACGCAATCGCGCGTGGCGGCGACCGCGTCGATCTCTTGTGCGAGAGCGTCTCCGACGGATTGCGCATCCGCGTTCGAAACTTCGGCGGCCCGGTCCAGCCGGAGGCCGTGAACGTCGTGACCGCCGACGAAGGCTCCGCCGCAAGCCTCGGTATCTTCCTCATTCGGGCGCTCGTGGACAGCGTCGACTACGACACGCGTTCCGACGGCGGTACCGACCTCGTCATGTTCAAGCGCTTGCCGAGCTGACGTGCCGGAGCGGTCTCGCGAGGGGCGTTCCACTCGGGAACGTACGCGGCACCTGTTCGCTCGCTTTGAAAAAGCGCGCCGAAATCGTGGGCAGCCGGGTGGCGAGGACGGTGCGTACGACAGTCTTCGGAACGACCTCGTAGTCACGCATCTCAACCTCGTGCGGTTTCTCGCGCTGAAGTTCGCCAACCGCGGCGAGCCGATCGACGATCTCGTGCAGGTCGGGACGGTGGGACTGCTCAAAGCTATCGACCGCTTCGAGCTCGAGCGGGGAGTGGAGTTCACGACGTACGCGACGCCGACGATCGTCGGCGAGATCAAGCGCTACTTCCGCGACAAAGGCTGGGCGGTCAAGGTTCCACGCCGGCTTCAGGAGCTGAATCTTGCGGTCAACCGCGCGAGCGAAAAGCTTGCCGTTGAGCTGGGGCGCAGTCCGACGGTGGCCGAGCTCTCGAAGCATCTCGATGCCAGCGAAGAAGATATCCTCGAGGCGCAGGAGCTCGGGCAGGCGTACAACCTTCTCTCGCTCGATTCGGAGATTTCGAGCGACGGCGACCGGAGATCGCAGACGCTCGGCGACACCGTCGGGACGACGGATTCCGGACTCGAGCTGCTCGAGGATCGTACGAACTTGGAGCGCGCCTTCTCGGTGCTCTCCGGTCGCGAGCGCGTGATCATCCACCTGCGCTTCTTCGAATCGGTATCGCAGACGGAGATCGCCCAGCGCCTCAACGTCTCGCAGATGCATGTCTCACGACTCCAAGCGAAGGCGCTCGACAAGCTTCGGGCAGTCCTCAAGGAGTAAGGAGCCCCCGAAGGTTCGATCGGCGACGGGCTCTAAGCTTGCCTCTTGCGCCCCATGAAGAGTCAAGAGCTTCGGCAAGCGTTCGTCGAGTTTTTCGTATCGAAAGGGCACGTTCACGTGCCCTCGGCGAGCCTCATCCCCGACGCACTCTCCACGACGCTTTTCACGATCGCGGGGATGGAGCAGTTCGTGCCCGTCTTCCTCGGCGAGCGCCCGGCGCCCGCGCCGCGGGTCGTCACCGTGCAACGCTGTTTACGCGTTGCCGGCGCCAAGAGCGACATCGAGAACGTCGGGCGTACCGGACGACACGGAACGTTCCTCGAGATGCTCGGGAACTTTAGCTTCGGCGATTACTATAAACGCGAAGCAATCGCGTATGCGTGGGAGTTTTCCACGCGCGTGCTCGGCTTGGACCCGGCGAAGATCCACGTCACGGTGCATACCGGCGACGACGAAGCAGAGCACATCTGGCGCGATGAGATCGGGCTGGGCGCGTCGTGCGTGACGCGCTGCGACGAAGAGAACTTCTGGACGATGGGCCCCACCGGCCCGTGTGGTCCATCGACGGAGCTCTTCTACGACACGGGCGCAGAGCACGCGAGCGGGCCGCACGATGACGCACCGAACAAAGGCGACCGCTTCGTCGAGTTCTGGAACGTCGTCTTTCAGCAATTCAATCGAGGAGCGGACGGCAAGCTGGTGGAGCTGCCGCGCAAAGCGATCGACACCGGAGCCGGCCTAGAGCGCATGCTCGCGCTCTGTAACGGCAAGGTCTCCATGTACGACACGGATCTCTTCGCCGACCTGACTGCCGCTTTGCCGCCGAGCTCCGCACAGCTCGACGAACGGGAACGGCGCGTTCGCCGCAACATCATCGCCGATCACGCTCGCGCAGTGGTATTCCTCATCAACGACGGGATCTTTCCATCGAACACGGATCGCGGGTACGTACTGCGATTTCTCATTCGTCGCGCGGTTCGTAACGGGAGGCTCTTGGGCTATCCAAGCGGCTTCTTGACGGCGCTCGTTCCCGTCGTGGTCGCATCGCTGGCGGCCGGTTACCCGGAGCTACGGGAACACGTGTCGCGCATCTCGCGTACCCTCGCACAAGAGGAGGCCGGCTTCGAGCGCACGCTCGAGCGCGGGATGGCGTTGCTGGACGATCTTCTGCAGCGCGCGCACGATAAGCGACTCTCCGGCGGCGACGTCTTCGTGCTGCACGACACGTACGGTTTTCCGATGGAGCTGACGCGGGAGATCGCGGCCGAACGCAGCGTCAGGATCGACGAAGCCGGGTTCAACGCGGCCATGGAGGAACAGCGCGAGCGCGCTCGCCGCGACGCCGAAAGTAAGCGCGCGGTCGTGACGCTCGCCGAGCTGCCGGCAATCACCAGCGTCTTCACCGGATACGACGGATTGGAGAACGAGGGCGAGATCGTCGCATTGCTGCGCGACGAAAAGTCGGTGGGACGCCTCGTGGCGGGCGAGCGCGGAGCGATCGTGCTCGATAGGACGTCATTCTATGCGGAGCGCGGTGGCCAGATTGGCGACCGCGGCGTGATCTTCGGTGCGGACGCCGCCTTCGAGGTCGAGGACGCACAGTATCTTGGCGACGCAATCGCGCACTACGGCGTCGTGACCTCCGGCGAACTTGCGGTCGGACAGCGTGCGCGCACCTTGGTGCACGACTCGTGGCGACGTGAGATCCGGCGTCACCATACGTCGGCGCATCTCTTGCAGCGAGCGCTGAAGGACGTGCTCGGCGAGGACGTTGCGCAAGCGGGCTCGTGGGTCGGCATCGATCGCATGCGCTTCGATTTCCGCTGGGCCTCGGGAAGCTTGACGTCGCAGCAGCGACGCGACGTGTCGCACCGCGTCAACGAGATGATTCGCGACGATTCGCCCCTGGTCACGCGCGAGCTGCCGATCGAAGAGGCGAGATCGACCGGCGCGATCTGGATGCACGGTGAGAAGTACGGCGAGCGCGTGCGCGTCGTGCAGGCCGGACCGTCGGTGGAGTTCTGCGGAGGAACGCACTCCCACTCGACGGGCGAACTCGGACTGTTCGTTATCCTGAGCGAGTTTTCGATTGGGAGCGGCATACGCCGGATCGAATCGTGCGTCTCGAATGCCGCCGAAACGTTCGTCCAGCGGCAGCAGGAGCTCGTCGGCGAGCTTGCATCGTCGCTGGCGTCGTCGCCGGAAGAGTTGGGCGAGCGCGTCGGAAGGCTGCAACGCGACGTCAAGGAGCTGCAGAACGCGGTCGGCCAGCTGCGCGCGCGTCTTGCCGCGGCGGACGCACAGGAGTACGTGCGAGATGCCGAGCGCAGCGGCGATCGAACGTTCGTCGGCGCGGTCGTCCCGGACGCGACGCCGGACGCACTGCGCCACTTGAGCCATGCGATACGCACGCGCCTCCCGAGCGGCGTCATCGCCCTTGCGGGCGTCGACGATGGAACCGTGAGCCTGCTGGTGTCGGCGAGCGAAGATCACGTAAAACTCGGCGTCCACGCGGGCAATCTCGTCAAGCTCGCTGCGCCGCTCGTCGACGGAAGGGGCGGCGGCCAGGCGGCGCAGGCGCAGGGCGGAGGAAAGAAGCCGGGCGGCGCGAGCGCCGCGCTCCAGGCGATTCGCGAGGCGGTGCTCGCGTGAAAACCGTCCTCGTATTGGCGGCGTTGCTCGTGGGAGCGCTCCCCGCTCCGCTCGATTCGCAGCTCGTGCTCGAGCGCTACGCAACCGCATTGGCGAATCTCGTGCCGCCGAAGGCGATGATCTTCGTTTACAGCATTTCTCAAGCCGGGCCGACGAACATCGAGCAGCAGCATCGCGTCTACCGTAGCGGCATCAACGTTCGAGACGAAACCATCTCGATCAACGCCGTCTCGGTCCATCGCAAGATCGTCCGAATTGCGCGACGCGGCGACGTATACTCGGTGGCGGCGGTTGCGCCGCGACCGGATGCGTACGAGCTGCTCTTTCTCGACGCCGTGCGGGACGGCGGCCACCTGGACTACGTCTTTCAAACGATACCGCTGCTGCATTCCTCGAGCGGCTTCGCCGTCGATCGCGTCACGATCGACGGCCAAAGCTACCTTCCCCGGTTCGTCGACTTTCACAGCAGCGGCGCGATCGCTGCCGGCAGCGGGCGCATTGCGTTCGGCAGGGAGGGCCGTTACTGGGTACCGCTCAGCGCCTCCGTGAGCGCGACGGTCGGCGGCGGCATGGCGCGCGAGCGCATCGTCTTCAGCCAGTATCGCTTTCCGGCGGCACTACCCCGCTCCACGTTTCTGTAAGGCGGCGCACGTTGCGCGCCGCTCGGCACTTCGCTTCGCTTCGGCTGCTACGCTTCGCTTGGCTGCCCGCGGTCTTGGCTTGGCTCGTGCCGCTGTGCATCTACGCCGCGAGCGCGCGCCGCGACGTCTGGTTTTGGGACACCGGTGAGATGGACACCGTGCCCTGGATTCTCGGAATCGCACATCCGGCCGGCTTCCCCGCGTACGTCGTGATCGGTTACGTCTTCTCGCACCTCGTGCCGTTCGGCTCGGTCGCGCTGCGCATGAGCCTCATGAGCGTGCTCGCGATGAGCGTCGCCGCGTGGCTCGTCGCGCGGAGCGTCGAGGACGAGGGCGCGAAGGCGTGGATCGCGAGTGCCTGCGCGTGGCTCTTCGCCTTCGGGTCCATTGCGTGGACGCGCGCTACGTACGCTGAGGTGCACGCGCTTGCGACGTGCGCGCTCGCAGCAACGGTGTTCTTCGCGCTGCGCTGGCATCGTCGCGGCGACGCGCGCGATCTCTACGCCGCGGCCGCCGTCTGGGGCGTGGGCGTGGCGATACACCCCGTGCTGCTGCTCGCACTTCCCGCGCTGCTCTTTTTGGCGATCATGCACGTGCGTGCCTCGCGTCCGTGGGAACCGCTGGCCGCCGTTGCAATTGCCGTCGTCTCCGCTGGCGCCTGGTACGCGTATCTCCCACTGCGAAGCGCGTACGTGAGCGCGCACGCCGTCGATCCGACGCGCCTGTTGGGGCTTCCGGCCGGCGCACCGTTCTGGGATTACGATCACCCCGCGTCGCTGGGCGGCTTCCTCACGCTCGTGACCGGCGGAGCGTTCGACCCGGTGCGCGCTCTCGCGGGCGTCGCGAACCACGCCGCGCACCGGCTCACGCTCGGGGAGTACGCCGTCGAAGCGATGCGCGAGCTCACGCCCCTGGGGGCGGCGGCGACGGCGGCCGGCGTCTGCACGACCTGGATGCGCGATCACGTCAGAGCCGCTACGCTCTTGCTCTTCGGCATTCCGTGCATTCCGTTCGCTCTCGGCTTTCCGCCGGAGTCGGAGCCCAGGCGCTACCTTCTCGCCTCGTTCGTCGTCGCGGCGATCTTTGCCGGGGACGCAGCGGAGTTCGTCGCGCACCGCATACCGCAGCTGCGCGCCCTCGTCACGGCAGCTCTACTCGCGGCGGCGGTAGTGCTCGTGGTCGAAAATCGCTGGATCTTTGCGTTGGCCGGCGACGAGCGCGCGCGTGCGGTCATCTCCGACGTGCAGCAGCGAACGCCGCAAGACGCGGTGCTCGTGGCGAACTGGCTCGACGCGCCGGCGCTTGCGTACGCGGCATACGTTGAACGCTCGCTCGGCGGGCGCATCGTCGTAGCTGCGTGGATCGGTGACGTCGCGTCCGACGTGCCGGCGTGGCGACGGACGCGCCCGGTCTTCGTCGTAGGGCCATCGAATGCGACGAGCGTCGCCGGCCTTCGCATCGTTCCGCTTTCGCCGGGATCGCCGGTCTATCGGTTGGCGCGTCCGTGAGGCGGGTGCCGCGCAGCGTGCTCGCGGGAATCATCGCAGGCGTCTTCACGCTCGTCGTCTCGCACGGGCGCTCGACGCCGTACGACAACTACGTTCTTCTCGCGCAGGCGGTACTCCAAGGACACGTGTGGATTCATTGGCCCGGAGCGTTCATCGACGCACTGCCCTACAACGGTCTCTACTACATCATCGAAGCGCCCTTTCCGGCGATCCTGCTGCTGCCGTTCGTCGCGATCTTCGGCGGTGCGAATCAGACGTTGCTGGCCGTCGCGCTCGCAGCGGTCGCAGTCGGCGCCGCGTGGAAGCTCGGCGAGCGCTTCGGCCTGCGCCCGGCGACGAACGCCTGGATCTGCGCCTTCCTTTTGGCGGGGACGGATCTGCTGTGGTGCGCGATGCTCGGCGACGTATGGTTCGTCGCCCACGTCGGCGCGGTGTGCTTTACGTTTCTTGCGCTCGTCGAGCTCGCCGGGAAGCGGCGGCCGTGGCTCGTCATGCTCTGGGCCGCCTGCGCATTCGAGTCGCGGTTCTCACTCGTGCTCGCCGTGCCGGTCTACGTCGCGCTCATGGTCGCCGAAGCGCGCGCGAGCGAGCGCGCGCGCGTTATCGCGTCCGCGGCTGCGGTCCTCGTGCCGGTTGCGATCCTATGGGTTGCGTACAACGAACTGCGGTGGGGAACGTGGAGCGACATCGGCTATAGCGCGTGGTACCACCAAGATCAAGCGGGGCTTCCCTATGGATCGCCGTTTCGTTTGCAGTATCTCGGCTACCAGCTGCGCTCGTTCTTCGTTCAGCTGCCGTCGTGGACGCCGGTGTTTCCGTGGCTGGTACCGGGAATGAGCGGCGTGGCACTCACGTGGACGAGCCCGGCGCTGGTCCTCGCGTTCTTCGCCCGTAAGCCGACGCGTTTGGTCGCTGCGCTCTGGGCGGCCGCGATCCTGACGGCGCTCCCGAACCTCCTGTATTACGTCAACGGATTCGCGCAGTTCGGCATGCGGCACGCGCTCGACTTCGTTCCCTTCCTCGTTGCGCTCATGATGCTTACCGCACGCGAGCGGTTGCCGCGCTGGGGGGTTGCGCTCATCGTCTGGTCGGTGCTGGTGGGCCTGTGGGGATGCTGGTACTGGAACGCGTTCGTGCGCTAGCGTTCAGCGGCCGGCCCGAGATGACGGCAAATACCGCACCGTTGACGTCGCGTACGACCGCTAACGGCGTGAAGGCGCGGCGGCTGACGCGATGGTCGTCGTCCGTAACGAGCAGCGTCCCCGGCAGAAAGCACGCGGAACTGTCGACGTTCTCGATCGTCGTCAGCGGCGACCCCGCGAGATAGTAGCGTACGTACGTGTCGAGCGCGTACCATGCCGGGTAGATCGAGATGCAGACGCGCCGGTAGCGGTGCTCGTGAGCGCGGATGAACGCGAACGTCGCGCGCGTTCCAGAGTCCCACGCGTTGGGATAGACGTGGATGTACTGCGTGAAGTAGTAGAGAGAGAAGAGCAGGACCGAGATCGCGACGTTGAGGCCGAGAAGCCCCCGCAACGCGGGCACGGCCAGCCCCTTGCGGTTCGACGGTTCGTGGGCTTTGGCTGCATCCGTGAGCCAGGCGAAGCCGATTGCCGCCAGCACGCAGAAGACCGGCGCTCCCGCCAACGTTCGGGGAGCGTTGGGTATTCCGTCGGTAGTCAGCGCCCCGCCGAGCGGGTAGGCGAGAAGCCAGACCCACAGCCAACCGCGCGCCCACGGCTGCGTGACGTACGCGCGTGCGCAGAGCACGCCAAGGATCGCAAGCGGCACGACCCACCAATAGAATGCGCCGAAACCGACCAAGTAGCGCCACGTCGTTCCCGTTTGCGGGTCGCCCGTCGTGACCAGGTACGACCATCGGAACTGCGCCGCGTAGTTCGCAACGAAGGTCGCAAGCGCCGGCAGCGACACGCCGTGAGCGAACGTCGCCATGCGTTGCGTCCTATCGGCGGTCGACGCGTTCCAGAAGAGCATCCAGAACGCCGGCGCCGCGAGCGCGGCCCACACGGCGGTCGCTCCGGCGATGCGTGGAAGCACGCGGCGCGAGCGCAGCCGCTTCGCGTTGAGCGCGAGGATCGCCCCGGCGAGCACGATCGCGTAGAACCACGCCGCCATGTACGTGTAGCACGTCAGCGCCAGCAGCAACGCGGCAAGCGCGAAGCGCGCAAAGGTCAGTTCGGCATCGCCGCCATCGTCGGCGCGGCGAAACGTCCGTACCAATACGTAGAGACCCGCGAGAAGGAAGGGCAGCTCCGTTGCCGGTTCCCACGCGATGCGAGAAAAGTGCACGAAGATCGGCTGCGTCGCCTGCAGGAGCGCGGTAATGAGTGCGACGTCTCGCCGGCGCGTGAGTTCGAAGGCGATCGCGTACATGAGGAGGATTGCGATGAGGCCGAACGCGGCGGCGGGGAATCGCAGGCCGAACGCGTTTCTCCCGAAGATCAGCGTCGACGCGTAGCCGACGACGGCGTACATCGGCGGATGGCGCGTGAAGGACGAATAGAAGAACGGCAGGAGCCTTCCGTCGATGTCGCGACCGGTCGTGACGATGCTCTGCGCGTTGTCGTAATGTTTCAGCTCGTCGGCGATCAGCTCCGACGGAACGCCGGCGATGTCGTAGAAGCGCAGCGCCGCCCCGAGCGCCATCACGAGGACGAGCGCGCACGTGTGGGCGTTCCAACGCCGGCGCGGCGGCTGCACTAAGGTTGGAGCAGCGCGTCGTAGGCGGCGCGTAGCGCGCCCGCGTCGCGCGCCGGCGCGCCACACCGCTCTCGAGCGCACACGTACGCTGCCGGCGTCGGTGCCGACGCAAGCCCGAGCGCAGCGGAATCGCCCGGCTCGATCGTGCGTACCGCGACGAAAGGTGAAGGCAGGCGGCGAGCGGCCTCTCGAAATGCCGCGGTCTCCGCCTCTGTACCGACGATGCGCACCTCGACCGGGGGCGCGAGGAAGCGGCGCAGCGCGCGCGCGTACGCCGCTGCGAACGGGCCGGCGCTCTGGGCGCTCTGTTCGTACACGCGCAGCGTACGCTCTGCGACGTCGCGGTAGCGTTCCTGCCCGCAGAGCGCGGCAATGCGCATGAACGACTCAGCCAGGATCGCGTTCTCGACGAGCGGCCGGTCGCGCAGCGCGAGGCGTCCGAGCTCCGCTTCGATACCTGCGTGATCGTAGAAGCCGCCGTCGTCCGCGGCGAAGCGTCGCTCGACTGCGCCGGCTACCGCCAGGGCGCGTTCGAGAAAGCGAGCGCTCCCGGAGGCTTCGTGCGCCTCGAGCAGCGCGCGCAGATACGCGGATTGGTCCCCGAGAAGACCGCGAATCGACGGCGTTTCACCGGGGCGTCGTACGTGATAGAGCAGGCCTTCGTCGTCGAGCATAGTCTCGTGAAGTACGTCGAGCGCGCGCACGCCGGCATCGGCGACCGCCGCGTCGTCGAGCGTAGCTCCTGCGAGCACGAGCGCTCCAGCGAGCGCGGCGTTGCGGTCGGAGTACACGGTCCGATCGACGTACGGCGTTGCGAGGGCTCGACGCTCGTCGAGCGTCAGCGCGTAGTACTCTTCGTCGGCGTCCTGGCTGCCGGCAAAGAAGCCCGTCGCCGGGTCGCGCAGTACGTTCGTCACGTACCCGACGAGAGAGCGCAGCGTGGCATGAAGCTCGTCGTGTCGCGTCTGCTGAAGTTCGAGCGAGAGCACGCGAGCGAGCCCGGCGTTTTCTTCCGCCATCTTTTCGAAGTGCGGAATCGACCAGTCGCGCGTCGTGGAGTATCGAAAGAATCCGCCCTCGACGTGATCGTACATGCCGCCTCTCGCCATCGCGAGCAGCGTGCGCACGGCCATCGCGCGCAGGCGGTCGTCGCCGGTCGCGCGTGCCTCTACGACGAGAAACTCGAGCAGCTCGGGTTGCGGAAACTTTGGAGCCTCGCCGAACCCGCCGAACTCCTCGTCGAACGCCGAGGCGATCGTCTCGGCGATGCGTCGCACCTGTTCTGGTTTCGCGCGATCTGCGGGCGTGAGATCGACGCGCGCGGAGGTATGTGGTGCGCGTGCGCGCTCGGCGATCTCGTCTTCGTGCTGCGCGTACCACGTCGCGATTTCACCGAGCACGCGCCGCATCTGCGGCGGCGGGAGATAGGTTGCACCGGTGAGCGCCGTCCCGTCCGAAGCGAGAAAGGCGGTCGTCGGCCAACCGCCCATATTGTACCGCGCGTTGACGTCCGGGCGCTCGTCGTTGTCGACGCGAACGGGAACGAAGTGCTCGCGAATGGCGTCGATGACGCCGGGGTCCGAGTACGTCGTTTCATCCATGACGTGGCACCAGTGGCACCAGACCGCCGAAATCGAGAGCAAGACCGGCTTGCGCTCTCGCTCCGCTGCCTCAAAGGCCCGCGCGCCCCACGGCAGCCAGGGGATTTCGTGCGCCCGATTCGGGCGTGGCGAGAAGCGGAACTCGGGCATCGTTCGACCAAGTTTCGCTGTGGGGTCCGGCGCTCATGCGTGACGCGGCCGCGAAGAGCGGGAACGGAGGATATGCAGTGGGTCAGTTGCTTTGGACGCTCGTCGTCGTTCTCTTCATCCTATGGCTCGTTGGGTGGCTGATCTTTCATCTCCTGACGATTTCCATTCACGTCCTCTTGATCGTGGCGATCGTCTTACTCGTCATAAATCTGCTTCGCAACCGTGCCCGCGCGCGCTAAGCGGGGATCGCTCGCGATCTACCGCGCCAAGCGCGACTTCGCGCAGACGCCGGAGCCTTCGGGTGCGCGCGAGCGCTCAGCGCGCCACCACCGGTTCGTGGTACAGATGCATCACGCGACGCGGCTGCACTGGGACTTTCGCTTGGAGGCCGGCGGAACGCTGGCGTCGTGGGCGGTGCCGAAGGGGCCGACCATGGTCGCAGGCGAGCGGCGTCTCGCAATGCACGTGGAGGATCATCCGCTCTCCTATCGCGACTTCGAAGGCACGATTCCGAAGGGACAGTACGGTGCGGGAAGCGTCATCGTTTGGGATCGCGGTACGTACGATCTCGCCGAAGGAGCGGATCCGACGCACGAGATCGCAAACGGCAAGATCAAGTTCGTGATGCAGGGCGAGAAGCTCAAAGGGCTCTTCACGCTCGTTCGTATCAAGCCGCGCGAGGGGGAGAGCGGCGACCCGTGGCTGCTCTTCAAGGATCGCGACGAATACGCGAAGACGTCGTGGGATATCAAACGGCACTCGCGCTCGGTCAAGAGCGGCAAGTCGCTCGACGAGATCGGACGCGACCCGAAGTCGCGCACGTGGCAGTCGCGACCGAAATCCCGGCACGCGGCGGCGCCGCGCACGGCGGCGGCGCGCGATCGCCTTCCGGCCTTGACGTCGGTGATGCTGGCGACGCTCGTCAAGGAGCCCTTCGACGACGACGACTGGCTCTTCGAGATCAAGTGGGACGGGTACCGTGCGATCTGCACCGTTGCCGAGGACGGAACGCTGACGTTGACGTCGAGGAACGCGCTTGATCTTCTCAAACGTTTTCCGCAGATGGCAGGCCTCGCGGACGCGTTTTCGAGCGTCCCGATCGAGGTCGACGGCGAGATCTGTAAGCTCGACGCGCACGGCAGCTCGAGTTTTCAGCAGCTGCAAGAAGCCGCCAAAACCAAAGCGCCGCTCGTCTACGTGGCGTTCGATCTCATCTACGCAGACGGCAGGGACCTGCGCAAGGAGCCGCTCGAGAGCCGCAAAGCGCTCCTCCAGCAACTCGTCCGCGACGAAGATCTCGTCCTATATTCCAAGCATATCGTCGGTAAAGGCAAAGCATTTTTTGCACTCGCGCGCAAGCGCGGGCTCGAAGGCGTCGTCGCGAAGCGGCGCGACTCGACGTATCAGGAGCGGCGGAGCCGCGACTGGCTAAAGATCAAAGCGCACCTCGAGCAAGAGTTCGTAATCGGCGGATGGACCGATCCGCAAGGCTCGCGAACCGGATTCGGCTCGCTGTTGCTGGGGGTCTACGAGAAAGGCAAGCTCGTCTATACCGGCAACGTCGGAACGGGATTCAACGAGCGCGTGCTGCGCGAACTACATGCGACGCTGAAGAAGCTCGCGCGCAAGACCTCGCCCTTCGCGCGGGGTGACGTGCTGCGTGGCGCGCACTGGGTCGAGCCGAAGCTCGTCGCAGAGGTGCGCTTTGCGGAATGGACGCGCGACGGGTTGGTGCGGCAGGCAGCGTTCCTCGGCGTGCGTGCAGACAAGAGCGCCAAGGACGTCGTTCGGGAGATGCCGCAATAATGGCGGAGAAGCGCACCGAGGTTCGTGTCGAGAACCGCACGCTCTCGCTCTCGAATCTCGACAAGGTACTCTGGCCGCGGGACGGCTATACGAAGCGCGATCTCATCACGTATTATCACGCCGTTTCCGGCGTCATGCTACCCTATTTGAAGGACCGTCCGCTGACGCTCGAGCGCTTTCCCAACGGCATCGATGCCGGCTCGTTTTTCGAGAAGAACGTTCCGCAAGGAATCCCGGAGTGGGTACACCGCGTGACGCTCTCGAGCCCCGGCGGCCGCAGATCGAAGATCACATACGTATTGTGCAACGACGCGCCATCGCTGATCTACCTCGCCAATCTCGCTGCGATCGTCCTGCACGTCTGGACGTCGCGCGTGGGATCCCTCGACGAGCCGGATTTCGTGCTCTTCGACCTCGACCCGGGCGAGGATTGCACGCTCAAAACGCTCGCGATCGTCACGCTCGAGCTGCGCGCAGCGCTCGCCGGCATCGGCCTGACGCCCCTCGTGAAGACGTCGGGCGGCATGGGGCTGCACGTCGTCGTTCCACTCGCCCCCGGCCACTCGTACGAGCAGGCGAAGGTCTTTGCCGAGCTCGTGGCGCGGCACGTCGGCGGAATCTGCGGCAAGCTCGTCACGCTCGAGCGCACGATCGCGAAGCGGCGCTCGGCTGCGGTCTATATCGACTACGTGCAGGTCGGGCACGGCAAGACGCTCGTCGCGCCCTTCTCCGTCCGCGCGCGTGACGGGGCTCCCGCATCCTGGCCGCTGGACTGGAGCGAGGTCGAGTCCTTCCGCCGGTCGAGGACGCCGGTGCCTGCCGACGCCTTTGGGAAATATACGATTCGCACCGTTCCCAAGGCGCTCGCGCGGGAGGGAGACCGATGGAGCGGGCGTAGTTGGAAGCGGACGCAGCTCTCGCGAACCGTCGAGCGCGTTCGAAAGCTTTGGAGGTAAGATGGCGCGCGCGATTTGGTCCGGTTCTATTTCCTTCGGCCTCGTCACGATCCCGGTGAAGCTGACGGGAGCGGTGCACAGCAACGAGCTTTCGTTTCACATGCTGCATAAGAAGGACGAAGGGCGCATCAAGTTCGAGCGCATCTGCAGCGTCGACGGCAAGCCCGTTCCCTGGGACGAAATCGTCAAGGGGTACGAGTACGAGAAAGGCGAGCACGTCGTGCTGACGGACGCCGACTTCGAGCGAATCGATCCCGAGGTGACGCATACCATCGACATCCTCGAGTTTGTCGAACTCGAGAAGATCGATCCGATGTACTTCGATCAGCCGTACTATCTCGAGCCGACGAAGCAAGGCCGTCACGCCTACGCGCTGCTGCGCGAGACGCTGGAGCAGACCGCGCGCGTCGCGGTCGCGCGGGTCGTGATTCGAACGAAGGAGTACATCGCAGCAGTCAAACCGTCGGGCTCGGCGCTCGTGCTCGATCTCATGCGCTGGTCGACAGAGATCGTCGATCGCAGCGAGCTCGATCTCCCCGGGCGCGAAAAGCTGCCGCCGGCCGAGCTGAAGATGGCAAAGATGCTCGTCGACTCGATGAGCGTGGAAGAGTTCGAGCCGGCGAAGTTCCCAAACCGCTACCGCGAGACGGTGCTCGCCCTCATCGAGGCGCGCGTCTCCGGAAAGGAGCTGCCGAAGGCGAAGAAGGCGGCGCCGGTGCGCGGCAAAGTCGTGAACCTCATGGACGTGCTCGAGCGCAGCCTCAAAGAGCGCGGCGAGAGAAAAGAGAGCGCGTCGCGCCGCAAGCGCGGCGCCGCGTAGACGAGCGTTTAGACGGGTGTCGTCCGCCGGGCCTCGCGTCGTGCGGCGACGATGCCCATGACGAGCGCGGCGAGGACGAAGAATGACGGAGCCAGACCGGCGAAGCTCGGTCCCGCGCCTCCGAGCAGTCCGGTCGAGATCGGCGGCGCGACGATTCCGGAGAGGGAATCGAGCGACGACCCGACGCCGAGCACCGTTCCCTGTTCGCGATCGTTCACGGCGTTGCTGATGAGCGCTGTAATTCCGTTTTGCGAGAGCGCCGATCCAAACGCGAAGAGCACCATCGAGACGACGAGGAGGGAAACGCTGTGGACGAATGCGAGCATGGCGAAGCCGGCGAGGAGGCTTGCCAAACCGATGTTCGACATGCGGCGGTCGCCCGTGCGCCGCGAGACGCCGCCGACCGCGCCCGCATTCATGATCACGCTCACCGCGGCAAACGCGGCGAAGAAGAAATCGGTGCGCGCCAGCGCAAAGCCGAGCTGGCGCTGCAGGTACAGGGCGATGACCGAGTACCACCCGTAGAGACCGAGTGAGAGTGCGAGCCGTTGCGCGAGCGCGCGGGCAAGCACCGGATCGCGGAGCAACGCGAGTGCTTGACGGAGCGTGACGCGCTCGCGATCCTCGTGCCGGCGCGACTCGGGAACGAAGACGAGCGTCAGAAGCAGCGTGAGCAGCTGTAGGGCGGCCGCGGCAAGGAACGGTGCAGCGAAGCCGTGCTTGAGGAAGAGTACGCCGCCGATCACGGGGCCGAACACCATGCCCGCGCCGAAGGTCGCGCCGATGAGCGCGAAGGCGCGCGCGCGTTCCTTCGGCGCAACGAGATCGGCGACGTAGGCTTGCGTGATGCCGATGTTTCCGCCGGAGACTCCCTCGACGATGCGCGCCACGAAGACCCATCCGATGTTCGGTGCGAATGCGAGCATCGTCCAGCCGATCGTCGCCCCGATCTGGCTCGTGACGAGCACGAACTTACGCCCGATGCGATCCGAAACGCTTCCCCAGAGTGGTGCGGAGAGCAGCTGGCAGAGCGAAAAAGTTGCGAAGAGAAGCCCGACGACGAACGCTGAGGCGCCGAAGTGCGTGACGAAGTACGGCAGCATCGGAATCAGCATGCTGAAACCGATGATGTCGACGAACGTGATACCGAGAATCGGTATCAGCCGTCTCAATTGGGCGATTCTACGAGGCGAACGGTGGCGTTCAGGCGTTCCTTTTTGCGAAGGACCTCGAGCGTGTAGCCGCGGCCGATCTCGAGCGACGTGAGTTGCTTGTGCAGCTCGTCGACACCGAAGAGCCGACTTTTGTCGAGGCTGACGATGACGTCGCCGTCGGTGAGATGCGCCTTGTCGGCCGGGCTGCGAGGCTCGACCGAGACGACGAGCACGCCGCGCGGGTCGTTCAAGTGAAAGCGCTTCATCGCCGCCGGCGAGAGCGCGACGTCGGCGCCGGCGATGCCGAGATACCCGCGGCGAACGCGTCCGTCGCGAATGAGCAAGCCGGCGACGAACGTCGCGGTGTTGATCGCGATCGCGAAGCAGAGGCCTTGCCCGGGAAGGATCGCCGTGTTGACGCCGATGACGTCGCCGTGCGCGGTGACGAGCGGGCCACCGGAGTTGCCGGGGTTGAGCGCGGCATCGGTTTGGATGATGTTGTCGATCAAATGTCCGGATTGCGAGCGCAGCGAGCGCCCGAGCGCGCTGACGACGCCTGCGGTCACGCTCGTCGCAAGACCGTAGGGATTTCCGACCGCGACGACGAGCTGCCCCGGGCGCAGGGAGCTCGAATCGCCGAGCGCGGCCGGAGAGAGATCGCGTCCCCCGATGCGCAGAACGGCGAGGTCCGTGTGCGGATCGTCGCCGACGCGTTCGGCGTCGAACTGGCGCCCGTCGAGGAGCGCGACCTCGATGCGCTCCGCACCGTCGACGACGTGACTATTCGTTAGCACGAAGCCGTCGTTCGTGAAGATGAAGCCGCTGCCGTTGCCGACGCGCCGGCCCGCGCCGATCTCGATCGCAACCACGGCTGGACTCACCCGCTCGGCTGCGGTCGTTACGGCGCGCGAATACGGATCCAGCTCGCGGGAAAACGCCGTACGCGAGAGGGGGAGGACCACGCCTTTGGTGCTTCGGAGCATGCGCGAACGCTTGAAACCGAAGGCCATTACCGGGGTTTCACGCCACCCCGCCGGACCGCCCTTCTCTCGAGCCGGAGAGGCAGGGCAGCCGCGAGGCGGGACGAATGCGAGGCCGTCCCTTGCTAGGCCCAGATGGCGGAATTGGTAGACGCGCTGGTTTCAGGTACCAGTGGTGGCAACACCGTGGGGGTTCGAGTCCCTTTCTGGGCAAGGCTGCAGGCTGGGAGGCTGGGTTGCTCTATCACAATAAATCGGAATATTTGGGATTTACTGTTGCAGTCGCTCGTACAGCGCTGTATGGTATCGCAACCCGTCGTATGACTCCGGAAACCGTGGTGGACGCGAGCCGGTCGAGTATCTCACCAAAGCGCTCGCGCAGCGGTGCCTCGGCTTCGACAGCGAGGTCGCGGTGCGCGGAAACGCCGACGACGATAGGTACGGCGCTGTTGTTGTTCACGGTCGTCGTCAGTGGCCTAGAGGTCCCTGCGGGTTGCACGGCCCGCGCCGCGTTCACGTGAGTCGATCCTACAGCAAACGCTTACGAGCTTGTCGCGGCGACCGGAACCTCTTTCGGATTGGGGCCCCACTGGTTGGCGCCGGGAACGCTGTCGAGGAGCAACAGTATGAGGAACCAAATCCCTCCGATAAACGGGACCAGGCTGATGAGCAACCACCACGCACTCCTGCCCGTATCGTGAAGCCGGCGAACCGAGACAGCAAGCGACGGCACGAGCACCGCCAGGTAGTAGAGTGCGAAAATGATTATTGCCGGAGTCGCGGCAACGCCGTTGTTTGTGTTGCTGAATGACCCCATGACGCCGGCGATAATACCGAGCACCACGAAAATCAATGAGTTAAATAGCGCGAAATACCAATACTCTGTTCGCCTTGCACGACCGCTGAAGTCGGCATATTTCTTCAACACTGCGAGATACCAACTCATCACTACTCTCCTTACTACGCTCCTTAGCAAAAACGGCACGCTCGCTTGCGCCCAAACGCCGCCAAGCGTCGAGGGTCGTGCTCGCTATTCCGTGTACCAGCCGGGCGTCCTGTCGCCCATTGAGAATGATCGCGACCTTGCGCTGCGCCGTCCAGCGTTCGAACTTCTCCGGCTCCTCGGCGGCCCGGGACTGCTGCTTTGCCATTCTGACACTTTCTAGCCGATTAGCTTATTCGGTGTCCAGCTCTGGCGGGGGTCATTACAATGCACGCCTGCTTCGCCCCATTCATCGGTTGCAGTGGACGAACACAACCTCGTCGGCTCGGTTGATACGCAAAGCTTTGGTCCGCGCGGCAGCCTGACGTGCGCTGGAAAAGGTGGTCAGCGGGAGCTGTGGGTTTCTGGGCGTAGAGCCCAGCAAGGTGGATTCCACCTCTACTGAGGCAGTGCCGATGAGGCGCTTCGAATTTTCGATTATTGGGATTTAAGGGCGGATGCATCATGCATCAAGGCGCATGCGCTCAGCGAAGATCGCGTCGCGCTAAGCCCTCGTGGGCGTTGCCCTCGGCGTCGGGCCATGCGCGGCGGGCGCAGGGGGCATGTCGCATAACGTCACCGGGGAATCATTTTCTGGAAGCATTGAACGAGCATTCCTAGGCCCGGCGCATGCAGACTCTAGCTCGGAGATACGGTAAACTCAGCCGTCTTCTGGTCCTTTTGCTGACCGTCGACCATCATATCGACTTCGATTTCATACGTACCCGCGGGCCAGCCGGCGGCCGGCGGCGTGAGATGGTACGTGCTCACGTTTTCGCTCGCCGGAATATCGAGGGATCTATCGGCTTCACCGTCCCGGGCATTGGCGGGGTATCCCGCGACGTGTTCGAGGATCAGGTGCCACTGCACCGTGACTGTGCCGGGTGAGTTCGCGATTCCCGCTTGCGCGTACACCGTGTCGGTGGCTGCGAACGTACTCGTCGGCGTCGTCATGGCGCTGTCTTTGGCGGTCGTGATGCTAGTGAGGTGAGCGGTCGAAAAACCGCATGCCGGAATCACTGCGAGCGCTGCGAGACATATCAACGAGCAGTAGAGGCTGCTCCTCGGTTGTGCGATCATGCGAATCTCCTCTAATGTCGTCATTCCCAAGAGTGCGGCGAGTCCCTGTTGGAAAGTTGGGACCATCCTATGAAATGAGGCGTCCGAAATTCGTCCGACGGCCGTCGTGGCGCCGGGTGCCGCGCTGTAGGTCATGCGATGTACCCCGTCGTTGGACCACGGGGGATTGTGAGTTTAGGTTGTCAAGTCGCCGCAAGTGCCGTCTCCGCAAAGGCTTGCGGCGTTTTGTTGCCCAGCGACCGGTGCGGGCGAACCTCGTTGTACTCGCGTCGCCACGCTCGTGCCGCTCGGCGGACTGCACCTAGGGTATCAATTAAGCACAACCTCGGGAATACTTGGGATTTAAGGCCGGAAAACCGAGTTTTTGCGATGGAGCCGATGTCGGGGATGCCGGGATGTCGGGATGTCGGGATGTCGGGAGTGCGGAAGTGCGGAGTGCGGCTTATGGCGGTGCCGAAAGAACTTTGGGGCGTCGTGCAGCATGGCGCGCGGAGCTCAGATCATCGATGCTAACCGGGTTGTAGCGGGGCGCTTTTGAGGCCCCGTCAGCGCGTCACGAGTAAAGCCTGCTTTATACAGACTCACACATTATGGGGAATGCCCGTTGAAGTGATCCGGCGCCATCCGCGCGAAACGTAGCACGCATGAAACGATACGTAGTCATTAGGGTCGAGTAGATCCTCATGACGTGGGAAGCGGTCGCGGCGCTTGGCTCGATTGCGAGCGCGCTCATCCTTTTGATCGGCGCCGTCGCGGCGGTGGTGCAGATCAAGCATCTGCGCCTGGCCAATCAGCTCGACTGCTATCTTCGCCTGATGCACGAGATGAACTCCGCCGAAATCATCGAGGCGCGACGCTTCATCGAGTCAACGGACTTCAACGATCCGCAGGCGTTACGGGCGGCGACGCAACCCGAGCTCGACGATCGGATTAGGCGCCTTGCGACGCACTTTCAAGCCGTCGCATGCCTCCTGAACCTCGGCGTGCTCAACGAAGAGATGTTCGTCGCCCACGTCGGGACCGCAGCGCTCGTCTGGAGAGCCGTGCGTCCGGTCTATCGCGTTATGCGCGAGCGCACCGGCACGCCACTCTTGGCCGACGTGGAGTATCTCGTCTACCGGACGGCGCGCGACCGGAAGATGCTCAAGCTGGCGAAGCGCTACCCGAAAAAATTCCAGGAGCGCTCGGGTCTGGATCGGCTGATTGAGAAGGCCCAGGCGGCTGCCGACAGTGCAGATGCTTCGCTGACCTAATGCAGCCGTTCCGCGACCCCGCCGGGCCGGACAGATCGCTAGACCGCAACGTCGCGGCGGATGAAATATCGACAACCCGCTGGGCGCGGTGCCGAGCGAGAGCTCGGATATCTTATTGATCGAATTCGCATTCACGCTGGCACTAAGACGCGAAGTGCCTCGTGACGCAAGGTAAAAATCGCGGGCGTTTGCGCTGGCTCGAGCCATTCAAAGAATCGCCAATCCCAATCGTGCCATGCCGAGAGCCAATGCGCGAGGCCGAGCATCGCCAGTACGTAGATGTCGGGAGATGTCCGAATGTCGGATGTCGGATGTCGGATGTCGGATGATGGCGGATTCGATGACGTCGGGAATGTCGCGATGTCGCGTTGCCGCGGTAATGTGTCTTGCGGTCGGAGGGAACGCGATCGCCGATACGACGACGCCGCACATCGGGCCGCCACGCGACATGGCCGCAGTGGCGGCACTTGCGCAGTCGTACTATCATCGGCGATACCAAATCGGTACGGTTATCGTCGTCGGTACTGCCGGTTACGTCGATTTCTTCATCTCGCCGGTAGCCGGTGGCCAGATCTTTGCAAAGAAGATTGCGGGTCGGTGGCGCGTGGTCGCGACGGGCGGTAACGATGCGCCGACTCCCGCCGACTGGTCTGCGCGATCGCACGGTGCTCTTACGGTGGGGCAAATTTGTGCCGTCGAGCGGCATATTCCCGGCATGGGAAGGCCGCTGGGTTGCGCGCAGTGGTAGGCAAAGGCGGCGGCATCCTCGCGCCCAAGCAGGCGGGCGTATGCGCCAACCACGGGTATACTCGTCTGAGATAGAGCCAACCGACATCTCGGAGGAGCACCGCATCGAATGTCCCTATACAAACGTCTCCCGTATCTCGCCCTTGCGATCGGCCTCACGTTCAGCGCCGCGCCGCACCACGCTTCGGCGGCAACGGTTACGGTCGAAGTCGACGGTCAGGTAGTCCCGTTCGATCAGCCGCCGATCCAGAACGCGGGCCGCGTCTTCGTGCCGCTGCGTGGCGTTTTCGAACGCTTGGGTGCCAGCGTCGTATATGCCAACGGTCAGATCAACGCACAAGGCAATGGCCGTAGTATCGGCTTGCATATCGGTTCGACCGCCGCCGTCGTAAACGGAAGCACTGTGTATATGGATGTGGCGCCGTTCATCATCGGCGCGCGCACGCTCGTACCACTACGATTCATCGCGCAATCGCTCGGGGCTGCCGTGAACTGGAGCCAGAGCAACCAAACCGTCTACATTAATAGTGAGTCGGGCGGAGCCAACGTTCCGCCTCCGGCCGCGTCCTTCAGCCTCACACAAGTGAATCCCGAAAACGCAGCGCGATCGAATCGTCCGGCGATTTGGGCGACGTTCAGCGAGCCCGTCAACCCCAATTCGATCAGGATCCTCCTCGATGGGCGCGACGTGAGTTCGCTATCGTATATGAGCAGAACGCGATTCGACTTCACGCCGTCCTACGCGCTTCCCCCCGCCCGACACACGGTCGACGTGACGGGTCAAACCGAAAGCGGCATCGGTTTTGACAAGGGCTGGACGTTCACAACGGGCTCGATGGGGGGCAACTTCGTCAACGGCATCTCACCGTTGCCTGGCTCGCAGGTGCGCAACGCCTTTACCCTCTCGGGGCGCACGCTACCGAATTCACGCGTGACGATCGTTGCAACGAGTCAAGCCACGGCGTTCGGTATCATTCCGATAACTACGGGAACCTTCAAAACGCAAACCTACGCGGATTCGAACGGCTACTTCTCGGCAGATGTGAACATGAACGCCCTAGGCGGTGGCCAGGTTCACGTCATCATCCAATCGATCGCGCCCGACCAGGCGTTGGGATCGGCCGAGGCCACCGTCGTTTACAGCACCTAGCTTTTCGTTCCCGCGCGCAAGCTTGACCGAGCATCAGGGGCATATGGGTGCGGTGCAGCAGTTGGGGCCTTTCGGGTCGAGGAGCGACGCCCGCCGCTGGGCGGCGGAGTACCCCGCGGCGGCGGCTCGTTCGTCCGCTGAGTAACCAAAAGCGTCGTGGTGTGCTCGAAGATCCAGCAGTTCCGGAGAACCGAGATCGGCCCACGTTTGGCACCGCTCGCGAAGGTTATCCCCTTCTTCAAACCGGGTTCCGGTTCGATGAACCAGTATGGCGCATCCCAGCGACCATATCCGAACCAATCGCGCGCAGCGACGCGCTCCACGTCGATAGCCTTGGCCTGGTGCGCCATCACGTACGGATGCAGCACGCCGCCCAGTAACGCGATCCGACCCGCGCACGTCTCGTAATAGCCGTTCGCAACAGCGTCAGAGCCAGCCGACGCGGCGGCCGTGGTCTTCGCGTACTGCTGAACCGCGCTCAAATCGACCGTACGAGGCGTGCAGCCCGCCGCGACGGCTGCAGATAAGGCGACTACGAGCAGCGCCTGCGCAACATTGGCCGCCCTCTACGTCCGGGCGATAGGTTGGACCCCACTTTAGTTGTAGCCTACTAGGCTAGCCATATGGCTGGCAATCTGCCCTTTTTGGGCAATGGAGGCTCTTCTCATGGGCTTTATCGCGGCTTTTCTCATCCTGGTCGGCTCACTGCTCAACCCGGTCCTTATCGGGCACGCTGGGCACGTTTCTGGCCATGCTCGCATCATGGACGGCGGCGGCATTCCGGCCGACGGCGGAGGAACAGGGGGAGGGGGTAACTAGCCACCCGAGTTAGCCGAAGGGGAGGGCTACGCATGAGCGGCAGCCTTCCCCCGTGAATCTGTTCCCTGATGAGTATCTCGCCCCGACGCCAACGCGTTACCCCACCTCGCGATCTCGATACTCGGATGCGGCGACTCTGGGACGCCGCCCGGTTTAAGGACGCCGCTTGGCTCTACGACGACGAGTCGGGGAAGAACCCTCCCCTTGAAGCTACGTTTCTGCGCGCACGTATCTATCTCAAGCACGACGACGCGCCGGCGGCCATCAGACTGCTTGAGAGAAGCCCCGCGGGTAAAGGGCCGCTTTCGGCCAGGCGGGCCATGTTGTTGGGAGCCGCCTACGCCCATGGGCGCAACTACTCACTCGCCGATGAATTCTTCGACTTTGCGGATACGACGGCGCGTCGAATCAAGGCTCCTGAACTCATCTGCGATATCGCGTTCTATCGGGCGCGGCGGTATGCATACGAGCGACGCCCCGACGCCGCCCGGGAGTTGCTTCCGCTCGCGCGATCGTACGGCTCCGAATCTGCGCAGTTGCGCGCATTGCAACTAGAAGGTTTCATTCTCGATCAAGAAGGGCGTCACCGCGAAGAAGCGCGGATACTGCTTGAGCTGCTTCGTCGAATCGATCCGAACGGCATCGAGGGCATGGATATCCGGGCGTGGGCGACGGATACGCTTGCGTACCTTGCCCGTGAGACCTATCTTCCTGAAGCGCTTCCCGAAGTGGAGCGGCAACTCGCCGGCATTGACTGGTCGCCGGACCTGGACGATCGACGGTTTCAGGCGCTCAAAGCGCTTGGTTGGGCCTGCGCGCTTCGAGGGGATTACTTCAACGCTCTTCGCTACTTGCGTCTGTGTTCGAGAAAGGCCACGAACGATGTGGGGCGCGCAATTGCGGCGGCCGAACGAGCGGAACTGTTACGTTGCAAGGGCGAGCAACTGTGGTCGCGTCAAGAACTGGCCGAAGCCGAGGAATATGCGGAAAATATCGACTGGACCACGGTCCGAGACGATGCACGGATTGGTCTCCTCCTCCTTGCCGAGTTGTTCGTTTCGATCGACCCCGCGAAGGCGGCATATTATCAGGCACGCTTTAGTGAAAATGAAGACGTCAAGGCGCCGAATCTGCATCTCAAGGGCGACCCGCGTCTCGCCGCTCTGGCTCAATACTCCGAAGGGGTCGTGGATCTTAGCAGCGGTCATCGTAAAGTCGGTGTCGAGTCACTGAAGAAAGCCCTCGAGACATTCCGCAAGCATGGGTATGATTGGCGCGCCGGCCGGTGCGCACTGCGCTTGTACGAGGTAACGCGTGATGAGGCGTATATGAACCTGGCACACGAGCATCTTCGAAACTACATGAGTTCGTGGCTCGGCGACGAGTATCGCGGGCTCCTGTCAGCGAGTCCGGTGCGGCTTCCGCCGATGCAGCAACGGGTGCTCGAGGCACTGTGCAGCGGCCTAACGGTGCCGCAGATCGCCCAGAAGTTTGGGCGGAGTCAGCATACGATCCGCAATCACATAAAACCAGTGTTTAAAGCATATGGGGTAAATAACCGTACGGCACTAATCGCGAAAGTAGCGCAAGGCCGCTGATGACGCGCCTTTACGGCATCGCGGTCGTTGCTCGTAAAGTCGCGAAGGCATAGTCTGAACGCACGTTCACGCACGCACATGGTCCGCGAATGCGCATTCACGCTGGCACTAAGACGCGAAGTGCTCCATGACGCACTGTAAAAGTCGCGGGCGTTTGCGTTACGATGTCGCCGTCAGCTCCGACGAGTTGCACCGCAGCCGTCCGAATCGCGACGCAGTTCGCAGAGAACGTTTCGATTCGGCGTGACGTGGCCATCCTGCGGAGTGCAACGCTGCAGAGAATTGGAAGAAGCGCCCATCGAGTGCGCGCTAGACAGAGGGTGACGTGGAGTGTGGCGTCGGCCAAGCCGGAGTAGCGAATTGGGAAACCGCCATCGTACTTGCCGTTGCCCACAAGCGCGGCAATGATTCGCCGCCGTTCGACTCGGCCATCGGCTTCGATTTCCGCCTCGAATGGCTTGGCATTGTGCCAGAGCATGGGAATGAGGGAGAGAGTCGCAAGAATGCCGAGGCGTTGCTTTAAGTCGGGCGTAAGGTGCCTCGTCGCATCCGCAGGTAATCCGAGCGTTGCATTGTTGAGAAATGATTGACCGTTGACCTCGGCAATGTCGACCCGACGTTCGACCCAATCCCGAAGTGCCTGCAGGCAGTCGTCCTCACACTCGATGCCGAGCGAGCGTGCGAAGTCGTTGGCGGTCCCGAGCGGCCAAATCGCCACTGGCAACTTCGCTTTGAGAATCGCGGGCAACGCGGTCCGCATCGATCCGTCGCCCCCGCCGACCACGATCGCATCGTGATCCGGCGCGAGCCGTAGGGCCGCTGCATTCAACTGTTCCAGGCTTTCGACGCGTTCGAGCGTAACGGCGAAACCCGACTGTCGCAGCTTTGCCTCAAAGGCCTCGCCGTCACCCACGCCTCGTCCGCCCCAAGCGCGCGCGTTTACGAAAACGAGCAACCGTCGCGCACCGTTCAACAAGAAACCTAGCTCCCTCCTCTCATCAGGTTCTGCGCTGACAGCACAACGACATTTTCCAACTTCGAACGGCTTTAGCAGCGCCGTCGCGCAGTTCGACGCGCTGGAGCGACTCTTCTGTACACCCGATCGCAGATGACACGTCCAGGGATACGTTCATTGGCGTCGTGCGAGCATTTCCGGAGCCAAGGCACTTGGTTGCGCCTCTCTTGCTCGGGGGTAAACTTCCGAAAGGAGGACATGATGTCACGGAAAGGAACGAGCGGAACATAGCGCGGCTGCAAACGTAAACTCGGGAGGTGATCCTGATGGCAAATCTGCTGTGGACGATCGTCGGCGTGCTTTTCGTGTTATGGCTCGCCGGCTTCTTGCTGCACTTCGGAGGCGGCCTGATTCACCTGCTCTTGGTGGTGGCGCTGGTCATCCTCGTCATTAACCTGTTGACCGGTCGAGGGGCGCGCATCTGACCTTGAGCCGCCCGTCGCGGCTCATACGCTTCTTCCGAGTACTCGGTCCCGGCCTCATCACCGGGGCCGCTGATGACGATCCGTCCGGGATCTCCACGTATTCGGTGGCCGGAGCTTCAACCGGCTACTCACTCCTGTGGCTCACGCTGATCTCGACGCCGATGATGGCCGTTGTACAGGGCATGTGCGCGCGCATCGCGCTCGTGACGGGCGAGGGCCTCGCCGCGGCGATGCGCAAACGCCTCGTCCCGCCGGTAGCCTACTCGCTGGCGACGCTCGTGATCATCGCAAATACGTTCAACGTCGGGGCAGATATCGGGGGAATGTCCGCGGCGGCTCATCTCGTCATTCCGTTGCCGCCGGATGCGTGGACGCTGCTCTTCGGCGTCGGACTCATCGCGGCACAGGTGTGGCTTTCATACGCCGTCCTCGCGCGCATATTCAAATGGCTGACGCTGTCGCTCTTCGCGTACGTCATCACCGCCTTCGTCGTGCATGCTCCGTGGTCGCGCGTGCTCGCGCATTTGGTTGTGCCGCACATGCGCTTGGACTCCAGCGTTCTCGCGACGCTGGTTGGCGTGCTTGGGACAACGATCACGCCGTACCTGTTCTTCTGGCAAGCCTCCCTCATGGTCGAGGAGGAGAAGAATCAAGGGAAGACCACGATCGTCGCCCGGCGAGGAACCAATGCGCAGGCGATCCGCGACTGTCATACGGACATCAACGCGGGGATGATCTTCTCGAATGTCGTTGCATTCTTCATCATCGTGACGACCGCAACGACGCTCGGTGCCCACGGCATACGCAACATTCAGACGGCGGAGCAGGCGGCGCGAGCGCTCCAGCCGCTCGCGGGGCGGTTTGCCGCGATGCTCTTCACCGTGGGCATGGTCGGCACGGGGATCTTGGCCGTGCCCGTACTGGCGGGGTCCTCAGCGTACGTTGCGGCCGAAACGTTTAAGTTCCGCCAAGGTTTGAACGAGCCACCCGCGCGGGCCCGTCAGTTCTACGCCGTGATTGCGGGTGGAATCATCATCGGGATCTTCATCGACTTGCTGCGGATCAATGCGATCAGCGCGCTCTTCTGGTCGGCGGTCCTCAACGGCATCGCAGCAGTGCCGCTCATCGCCGTAATCGTCTGGCTCGCATCAGACCGGAGGATGGGCGAGTGGCGCAGTTCGATGCTCGCGATCGCATGGGGCTGGGCGACGGTTGTGCTCATGGGTGGAGCTGCCGTCGGAATGTTCTATTTCATGGCAAAGGGCTCCTAACGAGCCACCCACGCGCTTCTCGTTGCGGCTGCGGTTCGCAGCGGCCCGCGTGCGCATGTCGATGTTGCGGCCCCCAGGGCAACATCACGTCACTCGACGCCGGCTACAAGGAGCCAACGTTCTACGATTCGACCGCATCGTGGTCGCACGCTACTGCTACCAGTCTGCTAAAGCCGCGCGCCGCGGGAGCGATTGATCGCTCCGCGGATCTCCCGCACTATGCCCAGGATCGCGGCGACCGTTGCGCCGACGCCGACGAGCGCCTCGTCGGGGATCGCGGCAATCGGCACAATCAGGAAGACGACGCCCGCAATGAGCCCAACGACCGAGAGGAACGCGACGACTTTGCGCATCAACGTCTCTCTCGTTCAGAGGCGAGACCTTGCCGCTGCTTCGCCCCGTCTCGCCTCCCGCAAGTCTTCCGCGCGTACCTCATGCGGCCGACTACGTACTGCTATGCGACATCTTGAGCGATGGCAGTGGCAGGCGCGCTTCGCACGCTTTCCAATCGAGATTGGCAAAGAATGCCTCGATGTACTTGTCCTTGTCGGCAGGCTTGTAGTCCTTGATGAACGCATGCTCCCAAACATCGAGAACCACGATCGGAACGGAACCAGCGATGTGACCATTTTCGTGATCGTTGATCCAGTGATTGGTGATTTCCAAGGTCGTCGTGTCGTAATAAGCGATCGCCCAGCCCACGCCGCGCATGCCGGCGACAGCCGAGAAATCGTTTTTCCACTCGTCGAAACCGCCGTAGGCTTCGCCCAGGGCCTTGCTCAACCTGTCCGAACCGACGGGTTCGGAATGTTTGGTCATGTTGTCGAAGTACAGCTCGTGCAGGCGCATGCCGTTGTACTCGAACCCGAGACCGCGCACCAGATCGGCATAGACCGGGTCGGTGCCCGTCGCCTTGCCACGTTCCCGGATCTCAGCCAGACGCTCGTTCAGAAGATTCGTGTTCTTGACGTAGCCTTCGTACAGGCCGAAGTGCATCTCGAGTGTGGCATCCGAAATGCCGTGCAGCCCTGCGAGATCCCATTTCTTCGGCACGAAGACTTTTGGTGCAGAATAGACTTTCATGATCTTTCTTCCCCGCTTTCATGGCGAGCTAAGCACCCGGCCACGCTGCGCGCGTTCAAGCGCCTCCATCAGGTGGGTTCCAGCGCGGGTGCCGATCCCGCGATCGGGGGCTCAGCATCGAAATCGGAACGGCACTGTAGGTGCGGATTCAATCGGATGCAGACTGTGAGCCGTGAGCGTGCTGCGCTCGTTGTCGGCGAACTCCACGTGGGCGTAGCGCGAGTACCCAGTGGCAATCAAATCCGGAAAGGGGCGATTGCGCCTCGCAGGCCGTATCGCCACGCGCATTGCGTAGCGTAGTTTGCGGAGGCGTGCCCGCGTGCCCGGGAGCCGGGGTGGGGCGCGAGCGTCCAGGCGGGATCCAGCCTGGACAGTTGGCGTTTGAGCATTTGTTACTTCGCCGGAGGGTAAGGCAGTGGGAAGTCAATGTTTGGGATGTAAGAGCACCCCGGAGAGTATTGGGGACTTAAAACCGGAAAAGCGAATATCTATGATCGAACCAGGCTCACCAGCTCTTGCTCTTCAGGCTCGCAGGCTCGCAAAACCCTACGATTGGTACGTGTTGCGAGGTCGGCGCTCGATGGCGGAGTGAACGTCGGACAACGCGCCAGGTCTACGTTGGCATAGAAAAGCAATGGAGGAGAGGATCAACGATGCGTGCAGTCCACGTTCCGCCCGGCAGAGAGCCTCGCCTCGAGTTGATCGAGCGCAGCATTCCAGAGCCGGCCTCGGGCACCGCGCGCATTCGCGTGGAGGCGTGCGGCATTTGCCACAGCGACGCGCTCGTGGTGAATCGCGAGTGGCCGGGCCTCACGTACCCGAGAGTTCCCGGCCACGAGATTGCGGGAACGGTAGACGCGCTCGCAGACGGCGTTGTCGGATGGAGTGTCGGTGACAGGGTCGGTGTCGGCTGGCACGGGGGGCATTGCGGACGTTGCGATCGCTGTCGCCGCGGCGACTTTATCACGTGCCGCAACCTGCAAATTCCCGGCATGGCCTACGACGGTGGTTACGCGGAGTATGCGATTGTCCCGGTTGTCGCGCTCGCGCGCATTCCAGCAGCGCTGTCCGCGACCGAGGCGGCCCCGTTGATGTGCGCCGGCGTCACGACGTTCAACGCGTTGCGCCACAGCGGAGCAGGCCCGGGCGATCTGGTTGCGATTCTCGGCATCGGCGGTCTCGGGCATCTTGCCGTGCAGTACGCGGCGAAGATGGGGTTTCAGACCGTTGCAATCGCCCGCGGAGGCGACAAAGAAGAGCTCGCGCGAAAACTCGGAGCGACGCGGTATCTCGACAGTCAAGCCCTCGACGTCGGCGCGGAGCTTCAAAAGCTCGGCGGTGCTCGAGTGGTCCTTTCGACGGTGACCGCGGCGAAGGCCATGGAGCCCGTCATTGCCGGCCTAGGCGTCGACGGGCAACTCCTGGTCGTCGGCGCATCCGGCGAAGCCCTTTCGCTCAATACCGTCGCGATGATCGGCGGGCGCAAGTCCGTCAAGGCGTGGCCGTCGGGAACGTGCGCGGACTCCGAGGATACGATGAACTTCAGCGTCCTCGCCGGCGTTCGCGCGCAGATCGAGACGATGCCGTTGGAGCGAGCCCAGGAGGCCTACGATCGGATGATGAGCGGCGCAGCACGCTTCAGAATGGTGCTCGCAGCCTTACCGGCATAGATGACGGCGACGTAGGCGGCTCCGAGGCCTACGATGGCCGCGGCGAGCGTCGCCGGTATGGGCGCCACGAGTATGCCGAAGACGGCGATCACGAAACACGTGCAAACGTCCGCGAGCGACGCCGCAAGCAACGAGGCCTTGGGCGGTACCTTTGGCGTTGCGCGAATGACGTAGATCATCCCCTGGCTCGTCACGACGAGCAACAGAAACATTGCGGTTTGAATCTGTGGCACGGGCAAATGCAGCGATGCCGTCAGCAGCGCAAATACACCGAGCGAGAGCACGAGCAATGCGCCCCCTATCGCAGAGGCTCCGCCGATGATCCGGCGTGGATTCCATCGATCCGGCACGGGCGAGCCCCGGGCGTTGTCTGTCGCGATCGCCATCGTCGCGAAGTCGTTGCCGAAGATCAGCAGAATCATCAACAAGGGCGTTAGCGGGACGATCGACGTCGAGAAGGCGGCGATGGTGAGCAGCGCCGAGATCTCGATCGTCTTGCCGATCTTGTTGGTGACGTAGACCATCATGCGGCGGAAGATCGCGCGGCTTTCCTGCACGGCTGCAACCGCCTCCGCGAGCCCGGGATTCGTCAGAACGATGCTTGCTGCGTTCTTCGCCGCGTCCGTAGCGCTGGCAACGGCAATGCCGACCTGCGCCGCGCGCAGGGCCGGCGCGTCGTTCACACCGTCTCCCGTCATGCCGACCCGATGTCCCGCAGCTTGTAGCGCCTGCACGATCGCGTATTTATCCTCGGGAAGAACGTCGGCGAGAACGTCGACGTCGGGCGGAAGGCCGTGTAGCGCCCGCCACTCCGAGGCGTGCAGCGCTCTTCCCGAGAGGCCGAGTTCTTCTGCGACGCTCTGCGCCGTCGGCAACGCATCGCCGGTGAGCATGATCACGCGCACGCCCAGCTCTCGCAGGCGGGCTAAGAGCGTGGCGGCGTCGGGACGAACCGGATCGCCGAAGGCGAGCAATCCCAAGACGCGGTAGCCTTTGCCGTCGTCGCGAGCCACGGCGAGAACGCGCGCGCCGCCGGCGCTCGCTTTGGCAACTTCCGCTTCATCAGGCGCCGCGTTTGCGAGTGCGTAGATCGCCGCGATCGCGCCCTTACACGCACGAACGATCGCTCCGCCGACGCGAACGTCGGCTTGCGCGTACTTCAGCTCGGGGTCGAAGGGATGATAGGCGGCTCTCACTCCCAATCCGTTGCGCGCGATGTGATGCTGTGCGAGCGAGCCGATCACCGCAAGGTCCAGCGGATCCTGACTCGCTTCGTCGCTCGCGGCGGCAGCCGCCTCGAGCACGTCGGCATCGGATGCTCCGGCAACAGGGAGAATCGACTGGAGCGCGAGCGCGTTTTGCGTTAGCGTTCCGGTCTTGTCCGTGCATAGAACGTCCATCGTTGCAGCGTCTTCGATCGCGGAGAGCCTCGTCACGAGCACGCCGCGGCGTGCGAGCTCCGAAGCGCCGAGCGTGGTGGCGAGCGTAAACGTCGCGGGAAGAGCGACGGGAATGGCCCCGATCAGCAGCGTCAGGGCGAACGAGACGATGTCCACAGCGCTCGTTCCGTGCGCGAGGCCGTATGCGAAGAACGCGATCACGAGCACGCCGTCGAGCAGCAGGAGGTATTTGACGACCGAAAAGACCTGGTCGTGCAGGTGCCCGCCTTCACGGCTGTGTGCGACCAGGAGCACGACGTTCCCAAAGGCGGTGCGGGCACCGGTTGCGACGACCTCCGCCGTCGCTTCGCCATGTTTGACCGTCGAGCCGGAATAGAGCTTTTCACCGTTCGCACGAGTCCGTGCGGCCGATTCGCCGGTCAGCACCGCCTCGTCGACCGAAACCGCACCGTCGGCGATCGTGCAGTCCGCCGGCACGACGTCGCCCATGCGTACGTGAATGACGTCACCGGGAACGAGTTGCCGGCTCGCGATTCGCTGCCAGCGCCCGTCGCGCAGTACGCGCGCTTGAATCTCCAGTCGCCGTTCGAGCACCTCGACCGCTTCGCGCGAGCGATGCTCGTGGAGAAAGGCAATGACGGCGTTCACGAGCAGCAAGACGAGAACGACGGCCGCTTCTGCATAGCGCTTCGTCGCGACCTCGAGTGCCACGGTTCCCTCGAGCATCCACGGAATCGGTCCCCACAGCTTGGCAACGAACTGCCCGAGAATCCCCGGCTGAGATTCTTGTATCGCATTCGGCCCAAACTGGGCGAACCGCGCAGCCGCCTGCGCGCTCGAAAGACCTTGGGTTTCTTGAGGCTTAAGCGTCAAGAGGCTCGCAGGATGAAGTGGTACGGGAAGCGCACGTCGCGAATCCGCTCGACGCGCGCAAGGCCGTTGCGCGTCAGACGCTCTTGCGCTTCGCTCGGACTATGTGCATGCTCGGCCGGCGGACCCGTGGGACGATCGATGGTCGCGTCCCAGTCGACGAACAAGACGCTGCCGCCGGGCGCCAGCAGCGGCGCGAGGCGATGCAGCGTGACATTATCGATCTCGTGGAGCACGTTGAGCGCCACGATGCGATCGTATGGTGCTCGGCGCTGCGCCTCTGCCCAGTCCGCGCCGCTGAGGTTCTCGACGTGCGCGTCCGCCGCGCGGCGGCGAACGATGTCGAGCATTTCGGGTTGCACGTCGTACGCGACGACGTGCAGGTCGGGCCGTGCCCGCGCGAGCGCGATCGCATAGCGGCCGGTACCGGTGCCGAAATCGAGAACGCGCGCCTGCGAAGGAGCGTCGAGCAACTCGACGAGTGCGGCCGCCGGAGTCCATTGCTCGCGTTCTGGCTCGTCCAGCACGGCGGCGCGCTCGTGCGAGAAGATCTCATGCTGCTTTGCGCCCTCTCCGGGCTTGTGGCGATGCGAGTCGTGCATAGGAGGTCGTTGGATTTCGTACTGCCGCGCAAACTCCCTCGGCGGGAAACGCTTCCAGAGCGAGAACAACGCCACGACACCACGAGCATTCCTCGGAGGCGAAGCCAGTGGCCGTACAGGCAGAGAAGGCAGCGAGGTTTCGCGCCTTGCATCACCGCAATCACGCGTTCGTGATTCCGAATCCATGGCGTGCGGGGACGCGAAGTTTCTGGAATCGCTCGGTTTCGAGGCGCCGACGACGCACCGCCGTTCGCCGACATGAACGCCCTGTTCGCGGGCTAGAGCTTCCCTAGGTATGCGCGTCATCGTCGTCGGCCTCGGTGCGATGGGAAGCAGCGCGGCGATGCAGTGCGCGCTGCGCGGCGCACACGTGCGCGGCATCGAGCGATTCGCGCGCGGTCACGCCTTCGGAGCCTCCAACGGCAAGAGCCGCATCATCCGACAGGCGTACTACGAGGACGCCGCGTACGTTCCGCTCTTGCTGCGCGCGTACGAGCTCTGGCGCGATCTCGAGCACCGCGCGAACGAACGCCTGCTTCACCTCGTCGGCTTGCTGCTCGCCGGCAGAGAAGGCTCGGCGATTCTCCAAGGAACGCTTGCCGCCGCGCGCGAGCACGGCTTGAATGTGGACGCCCTCGATACGCGCGACGTACGCGCCCGCTATCCGGCTCTGCGTGTCGAAGACGGCGAGGTCGGACTCTTCGAGCCGCTGGGCGGACTCCTCGTCCCCGAAGTTGCCGTGCGTGCGTTTGCGCACGTTGCCGAAGATGCCGGAGCGGAGTTGCGCTTCGAGACGAAGATGGAAAGCTGGAGCGCGAGCGACGACGGCGTCGAGGTTACGCTCGAGGACGGCACGCGGCTACAGGCTGACGCGCTCGTGCTCGCGCTCGGACCGTGGTTCGAAGCCGAGATGGCACGTGCCGGCGTTCCGATGCGCGTGCAGCGCAACGTGCAGCTCTGGTTTTCGCCCGCGACCGATGCTTACGACGCGACGCGCTTCCCCGCGTTTCTCCTAGATCGCCAGTCGCTTCCCGCGCCGTTGTACGGCTTTCCCGACCTTGGCGATGGCGTCAAAGCGGCGTTGCACGGCTACGGCGCCGTGGCACACCCAGACGGTCTCGACCGCACGGTCGATGTGGAGCGCGACGTCGTGCCGGTCGCGCGCGCGCTCGACGCGTGGATGCCGGGCGCTTCAGCGGTGTTTCGCGAAGGGCGAGCGTGCATGTACTCGCTCACGCCGGACGAGCACTTCGTCATCGACGTCCATCCGCAGCATCGCAACGTCGTGCTCTGCGGTGGATTCTCGGGGCACGGATTCAAGTTCGCGAGCGCCGTTGGGGAAGTCGTCGCAGATCTCGCTCTCGCAGGCGAGACGCGGCACGACGTTGGATTTTTGAGCGCCAGGCGGTTTTCGCGGGAGCGCCGCACGGCCATCGATAACGCCGGGCTCGGTGCCTTTCACCTGAAGTAGCGCGTCGAAGACGCAGTTGTGCCCTGGAGAGGGAAAAGACCGTCAGCCATGCCAAACCTTGCTTTCGCATGTCGCAACGGAACGTTCTCGCACGCCGCGTACTGGGGTTGCTCGCCGTTGCAGCAATCGTCCTCGCCGGTATCGTCGCTTGGCGTTTGCTCTCCGGCGGCGGCTCTCCAAGCAACGTCATTACGCTCTCGGGGCGAATCGAAGGCGACGACTCCGCGCTTGCGCCGAACATCGGCGGCCGCGTGGCAGAGGTTCGCGTTCGCGAAGGCGATAGCGTCAGCACCGGTCAGGTGATCGTCGTGATCGATGGCGCGCAAGTGCGTGCTCGCGAAGCACAAGCGCGGGCCGCCACGGCGGCTGCCGCGGCGCGCGTGGGAGCGGCGCAAGAGCAGGTCGGCGTTCTCGGCGCACAGGTCGCAGCGGCCGATGCGGATCTCGCCCAAAGCCGCGCGTTGTACCGGCTAGCTGCATTCAACGAGAGCAGTGACGTCGCGCTCTTCCGCACGGGCGACATTTCGGAAGAGCAGGAGCGCGCCGCAATTGCGAGCGCGCAACAAGCGGCAGCGTCCGTGGCACTGCGTGCCGCGCAAACGGCGGCGGTCGAGCGGCAGATCGCACAGCAGCGCGCGACGATCGCGAGCGCGTCGGCGGAGATGCGCCAAGCGGCCGCGCAGCTCGCAGAAGCGCGAGCGAACCGAAGCGATCTCGTCGTCCGTGCGCCGTTCTCCGGGACGGTCATTACGCGGGCGGTCGAGCCGGGAGAGGTCGTTGCCGCTGGTACGCCCGTCGCGACGCTGCTGAATCTCGATCGCGTCTACCTGCGCGGCTTCATTCCGGAGGGGGAGATCGGAAGAGTCAAAATCGGCCAGCCGGCACGCGTCTATTTGGACTCCAATCCCGATCGACCGATCGATGCGTACGTGCTGCGCATCGACCCCCAAGCGACGTTTACTCCGGAGAACACATACTTTCGCAACGACCGCGTCAGAGAAGTCTTCGGGGTGAAGCTCGCGCTGCGCTCGGGCTTCGGTTTCGCCAAGCCGGGCATGCCGGCCGACGGCGAGATCCTCATCAGCGGAACCTGGCCGAGCGCACGACCGCCGTCGTGAGCGCGAGTGCCGGTCCGGCAGTTCGCGTACGCAATCTCGTCAAGCGCTACGGAACCGTCGAAGCCGTGCGCGCAATCACCTTCGACGTCGCTGCCGGCGAGATCTTCGGGCTCGTCGGGCCCGACGGCGCCGGGAAGACGTCGACGCTGCAGATCGTCGCCGGCGTCGCGAATGCGACGAGCGGCGACGCGCTCGTCTTCGACCAGCCGGCGCGCGCGGCGCGGTTGCGAACTGGATATCTCACGCAGGGCTTTACGCTCTACCCCGACTTGACGGTTGCGGAGAACATCCGTTACGTGGGGGATCTGCGGCTGACGCCGCCGGAGACGATCGCGCGCCGCGGCACCCACTATCTGGAGATCTTCGGCATGGGGCAGTTCGCTCATCGCCTCGCCGACGAGCTCAGCGGCGGAATGAAGCAGAAGCTCGCGCTCGTCTGCGCGCTCGTCTCCGAGCCGGACGTGCTTTTGCTCGACGAACCGACGACCGGCGTCGATCCGGTGTCGCGCCGCGAGTTCTGGGACGCCCTCGCGCATCTGTGCGCCGAAGGCCTGACGATCGTGGTGGCGACGCCGTATCTCGACGAGGCGGAGCGATGCACGCGTGTCGCGTTCGTGCATCGCGGCGAGATCTATCGCCTCGGCACGCCGAGCGAGCTGCGCGAGAGCCTGCACGCACGGCGCCTCGTGGTGCGCGTCGACGACCTGCGCGCCGCAACGCAGGCGCTCGGTCCCGCCGTCGCCGCAGGCACGATCGTGGACGTGCAGCGTTTCGGCGATCACCTCGACGTCCTCGCTGCCGATACCGATGCGGCGCGCGCGATCGTCGAAGGCGCCGCGAGCGATGCGAAAATCGCGGTGCAGGAAATTCGCGTGGACGACCCGTTGCTCGAGAACGTGTTCGTCGCATCGATGCGTTCGCTCGGACAGCGAGCGCCCGACGCTCCGTTCCCGGCTCGTCACGAGCATCGCGAGCCGCGCGGCGAGGTCGCGATCGGCGCCGAGCGGCTCACGAAGCGCTTCGGCGATTTCGTCGCGGTTGACGGCGTGAGCTTCGAGGTGCGCTACGGCGAAATCTACGGGCTCCTGGGCGCGAACGGCGCGGGGAAGACGACGACGATCAAAATGCTCTGCGGCTTGCTCGAGCCTACGGAGGGGCGCGCACGACTGGCGGGAGCCGGCGATCACCTGCGAGCGCAACAGGTTCGCCAACGCATCGGCTACATGTCGCAGCTCTTCTCGCTCTACGACGATCTATCGATTCGCGAGAACTTGGAGTTCTTTGCCGGCGTGTACGACGTTGCGCCGGAAGAGGCGGCCGCGAAGATCGCCTGGGTGCTCCGCTTCTCGGGGCTCGGCGGCAAGGAGCGCGACCTCACCGGCAGCCTTCCCGGCGGTTGGAAGCAGCGCGTTGCCTTCGGGTCGGCGATCATGCACGAGCCGAGCGTGATCTTCTTGGACGAGCCGACCTCCGGCGTGGATCCGCTCGCGCGTCGCGCGTTGTGGGGAGTGATTCAGGCACTCGCCGACAGCGGCGCGGCAATTCTCGTAACGACGCACTATTTGGAAGAGGCGGACCAGTGCAATCGGCTCGGATTCATGATCGGGGGAAGGCTTGCCGTCGAAGGAAGCCCGAGTGAGATCCGTAGCCGGCAGGCGGGACATTTGCTCGAGCTGCGCGTCGATCGGCCGCAAGTTGCCGCCGATCTCCTTCGGCGCAAGCGATACGACGCATCGCTCTTCGGCGATCGGCTGCACGTCGTCGTCGACGACGTCGCGTCGGCGCAACCCAGCGTGACGCGCGAGCTCCAGAGCGGCGGGATTCACGTCATCAGCGCGCGCGAAGCTCGGTTCTCGCTCGAAGACGTGTTCATCGGCGCGGTCGAGAAGGCCGGGGTCTCGTAACGTGCGGCGCGTCTTCGCGCAAACGCGAAAGGAGATCATCCAGGTCCTTCGCGACCGCCTCACGCTCGTGCTCGCGCTCGTGCTGCCGGCCTTTCTCCTGGTCATCATGGGAACGGCCATCTCGCTCACGGTCAACGAAATGCCCATCGTCGTGCAGGACCTCGACGGCTCGAGCGCCTCGAACGCGCTCGTGGATGCGTTTCGCGCCTCGATCACCTTCACTGTCATCTCGTGGCCCGTGAACGAAAGCGCGGAGCGCGCGCTCGCTTCCAATCGCGCGCGCGCGGCCCTCGTCATCCCGCCGGACTTCGGGCGCGACGTCGCGAGGGGCGTGCCCGCGCCCGTGCAGCTGCTCGTCGACGGATCGGATGCCAACACGGCCAAGCTCGCCGCCGGCGATGCGAGCGAAGTCGTCGATGCGTACAACGCGACCCTCGACGAGGCCGCTCGGCAGCCCGTGCGCGCGGCGATTCGCCTCTGGTATAACCCGGGCGGCGACTCGAAGAAGTTCTACGGGCCGGGCATTTTCGTACTGGCGCTGACGCTCTTTCCGACGCTTCTTGCCGCGCTCGCGATGTCGAAGGAAGGCGAGGAGAAGACGATTCTGCAGGTGTACGCGTCGAGCATTCCCGCGCACGAGTACCTGCTCGGCAAGATTCTCGCGATCGTGGCGATCGCATTTTGCGAGTGGGTGATTCTCATCGCCCTGCTCCTTACGTATTTCGGCCTCGGGTTCGTCGGCGATCCGACGCCGTTCGTCGTCGCGTCGTTGCTCTACGCATTCTGCGTGGCGGCCTTCGGCACGATGGTCGGCTCGGCGATACCGAGCCAAGTCGCCGCGATGCAAGCCGTGGCTGCCGGCGGATTCTTGATGGTCTTCATCCTCTCCGGATTGCTCTTTCCGATCGAAAATATACCGATCGCATTGCGGTGGATGTCGAACGTCGTGTGGGGGACCTACTACATCAAGATCGTGCGTGATGCGTTTCTGCAAGGGGGCGGATGGCCGGCGATGTGGTCCAGCGTCGCGGCGATTGGGGGATTCGGACTTCTGTTCTACGGGATCGCGTGGCGGAACATGCGCGCCATGCAGGTGAAGGATTGATGGCCGGGCGGCGGCTGCGGGCGTTGATCGTCAAAGAGTTTGCGCAGATGCTGCACGACCGGCGGTACATGATCGCGCTCGTGGTCGCTCCGGTGCTCGAGCTGCTGGTCTTCGGTTTCGTGCTCAGTGCAACGGTAACGAATCTTCCGTTGGGCGTCGTGGACCTCAGCGCGACGCCGGAGAGCCGCGAGCTCGTCGCCACGCTCTCGGAGAGCAGAAGCTTTCGCGTCGTGGGGTATTACGATTCGGGCGCGGCCGTCGGGGATGCGATTGCGCGCGGCACGCTCGACGGCGGCGTCGTTATTCCGTATGGATTTGCGCGCGACATGCTTCGCGGCAGAACCGCGACCGTGCAGTTCCTGCTCAACGCGACGAACGCAAATACGGCGGCGATCGCGCAGGGGTACGCACGAGGCGTCGTCGCGGCCTACGACCGCCTCGTCGCGGGCGCGCCGCAGGCGGGCGGCGTCCTGCTCGAGCCGGATTATCTCTACAATCCCGGTCTCGTGGGATCATGGTTCATCGTGACGGGCATCTTGGGGTTGCTGCTCATCCTCGTTGGAACGCTCTTCTCTTCGCAGATGATCGTCAAAGAGCGCGCGGCGGGAACGCTCGAGCAGCTCTTGATGTCGCCGGCCAGCGCGGCGGAGATCATCGTCGCGAAGATCGTTCCACTCTTCACGGCGCTCTTCGCCATGGGCCTCATCGCACTCGCGATGCTGCGCTGGGTCTTCGACCTACCGTTCAACGGGAGCTTGGCCGTCTTTCTCGCCGGCGCCGGCCTGTGCATGTTCTCGGGAATCGGGCTCGGGATGTTCATCGCGACCATCGTGCGGTCGGCACGCCAGGCGCAGCTGGTGCTCTTCTTTCTCAACCCGCCGCTCGCCTCGCTTTCGGGCGCGTTCACGCCGATCGAAGCGATGCCGCGATGGCTGCAGCCGGTCGCACTCTTCAATCCGATCAACCACTTCGGCGTGATCGCGCGTGGCGCGCTCATCAAGGGCAGTGGCCTCGGCGTGCTATGGCCGCACTTCCTCGCGCTTTTCGCATTTACCGCGGTGCTGTTGAGCGTGAGCGTCTGGCGCTATCGCGCCCAGCTCTAGCCTCGGCAAGGAACCGGTGGATCGTTCGCGCATTGACGCACGATGTACGTTCCCGCCGCCTTTCGCGTGGATAATGTCTCCGAGCTTGCGCGCTTCGTCGAAGAGCACGCGTTTGCCGTCCTGGTCTCGGCGCAACACGGCGACTGCGTGGCGACGCACGTGCCGTTTCTCGTCGAGCGCGACGGCGATGCGATGATCTTGCGCGCGCACATGGCGCGCGCAAATCCGCAATGGCGCGCTTGGGGAGCCGCAGAGGCGCTGGTCGTCTTCTCCGGGCCGCACGCGTACGTTTCGCCACGCTGGTACGAAAGCCGCGACAACGTGCCGACGTGGAACTACATGACGGTCCACGCGTACGGAACGCCCCGTCTCGTCGAGGATCGGGAGCGGGTGCTCGACCTCGTTACCGCGCTGAGCCGTCGCTACGAGGGAGACGTCCGCGACGCGTGGGACGTTCGCGAGCTGAGCCCCGAGCGTCTGGAGGCCTTCCTCGACGCGATCGTGGCATTCGACATTCCAGTGACGAGGCTGGAAGCGAGCTACAAACTCTCGCAGAACCGGACGGTCGCGGATCGGCGCGGGGCGGTTGCAGCGCTGCGCCGGGAAGGAAGCGGCGCGCTCGCCGACGCGATGGAACGCTTCTAGGAGTTCGGCAAACTCCTAGCCGCCGACGCTCTGCTTGAACTGCGCGATCTTGTCGACGCTTTCGGTCCCCGTAACGGGGAACGCAGCGCCCTTCTGCGCTTCCGACTCTTGATAGAACTCCGGAACCAACTGCTCGAGCCAAGGCTCGTTCTTGCGCGTGTAGAGCTTCGTGTCGTTGAGAAAACGCTGCACGTTGTGCGACGCCGTACGGTTGATCATGCCGAGTGCGCTGAAGGCGGGCCCAAAATAGAACGCGGCGAGCTGCGCGCGCACGGCCATGCGCGAAAGGATGATCTCCGGAACGACTAAGTTCGAATAGTAATACTCGGCAATCGCGGCGATCGCATTGTAGATGGCGAGAGCGTTGCGGGTTGCGTCGATGTTCCCGAAGACGAGATCGCGCTTGAGCTCGTCGCGAATCTTTCGGATGTCGCCGCCATTGCTCAAGAAGAGGTTGTCGAGCCACTCCGCAGGTTCGCGTACGTCGCGCCCGTCGAGCAGCATCTGCGTGAAACGCAGGCGCTCGAAGAATGCGGCGGTCTCCGTTTTGTTCACGACGGCATCGGCGGCGGCGCGAATCGACGTCTCGGCGTGCTCGCGCGTCGCCGTGAGCTCCCGCTCGCTGCGATCGCCCAGAGCTGCGGCTTCGCTCGCGGCGCTTCGCGCTGCGATGTTGGCGCGCCGCACCGCAGCGGCAATGCCGAGCACGGCAATCGCGAGGGCTGCGACCGAGACGACGATGGAGCTGAAGACGGCGACGGCGAGCTGCACGGGGTGCATCGTCAACCGAAGGAAGATCGCAAAGAGGAGCAGCAGGACGATCGCTATAGCGATCACCACGGCGTTGACGGAGAGCCACGCTCGAGCGTGACCGAGAGTGTACGGTTTGCTCGGTTCCATGGATAAGGGCGGTCCGGACGGCGGTATTGGGCGCGCCCTCGCCGGACTCCCTTCCCTGGGCTCGCGACCCGGCGGGAATTAGGCCGGAAGTCACGGGTCGCCGGCGACGACAAACGCGGCGCAAGCAAAGAAGTCCTCGGCGCGGTGGTGCGCGAACCTCTCGCCATGGTGGTCTACGAGTTCGGCCCGTTCCGGCTCGATGCGCAGCGCCTGCTGCTCTATCGCGACGGCGCTCCGATCGCGCTCGGCCCCAAAGTGGTTGAGACGCTGCTCGCCCTCGTCGAGCGCGCGGGCGAGATCGTCTCGAAGCAGGGGCTGCTCGGGCGAGTTTGGCCCGAGGGTTACGTCGAGGAGGCGAATCTCACCCAGAACGTCTACGTTCTTCGCAAGCTCTTTCGTGCAAGCCGCTGCGCGGGGGCGATCGAGACGATCGCGCGACGCGGATATCGCTTTACGTTTGCGGTGCGCCGGCTCGACGCGATTCCCACGCCCGAGCACGTGCCGCGGCGCGCGGGCCGCATGGCGCTCGCGGCAATGGCTGCGTTGCTCGTCTTTGCGATCGGCGCGTGGGCGCACGGCCTCTCTCGCGAGCCGGCGACGCCGCCGATGTCCGCACCGGCGCAGCTCTTCACGATGGGCAACTTTTTCCTGACGCTGCGAACGCGCAGCGGCGTCGAGCACAGTGTGGCGCTCTTCTCTCGCGCGATCGCGCAGGATCCTCGCGACGCGCAGGCCTTCGGCGCACGCGCAAGCGCCTATGCGGTAATGGCGGATTACGGCTATGGCGCGTCGCCGTCGCGAGACGATCGCGCGCGCGCGCGCGCCGATGCGGGCAGAGCGCTCGCGCTCGACCCACGATGCGGCCGAGCCTATGCCGCACTCGGGTTGCTGGCGCTCGACTCCGGTAGCGGAAGGGGTGCAGTTGGAGACCTGCAAAGAGCCGTCGCTCTCGCCCCGAGTGATGCGGCAGCACATGTGTGGTACGGCATCGCGCTCGTCGCGCGCGGGCACATCACCGAAGGGGAGGTCGAGCTTCGGACCGCGCAACGCCTCAACCCGCTCTCGATCGCAGCAACGTCGTGGCTTGCATGGGTGGCGTATCTGGAACACCGGTACGGTGAGGCGATCGCAGAGGCGCACGAAGGGCTGGCCGTTGCGCCGACCCGCTACGAACTCTGGATTACGCTCGGTCTAGCCGAGGAGGCGCGGGGGCGGCAGGGACCGGCAATCGTCGCGTTTACTCACTACGCGCAAGCGTGCCGTGCGTGCCGCGCCGAAGGCGCGGCACTCCTCGCCTACGCGTACGGGCGGCTCCATTGGGCGGCTGCCGCCCGGCAAGAGCTGGCAATCGCGGCAACCGGGCCCGTACGCCCCGAGGATCTGGCGCTGGCGCTCGCCGTAGAGGGCGAGCACGGGATGGCGATCCGGCGGCTGGCCCGCACGATGAGCAACGAGGATCGCATCTTCGCCCTCGACGACCCGCGGTTCGGCGTCCTCACGAGCACGGACCGGCGGCTTATCGAACAGCAAGGCTGAACTAAAAGAAATCCAGGAAAGGGCTTGACGGCGCTCCTCTGTTGTACTATTGTACTAGTACAACATCGCCCTAGAACAAGGAGCCGCCATGAACGCAACCGCCCTCTTGACCGAGTACATCGCCCCTCGCCCGGAAGTCCGGGTTACCGAGCATCGCTCGCCGATCGCCTGCCCGCGTGAAGATCCGTTCTTCCAGGGTTGGGGTCCGAGGCTCTAGGCGGATCTACGACAGTGCCGGTCGTGCTTACCGTCGATCCACGCAGCGGCGTGCCGATCTACCAGCAGATCGTCGAGCAGGTCAAGCGCTCGACGGCGCTGGGCGTTCTGCAGTCCGGCGAGCAGCTGCCGACGGTGAAGCAACTCGCACTCGACCTGACGATCAACCCGAATACCGTCGCCCGTGCCTATCGCGATTTGGAGCGCGACGGCGTCATAGAAACGTCGCCCGGACGCGGCTCCTTCGTCAAAGGTGACGGCGTGTCGTCCACGCGAGCCGCCGCAAGCGACGTCACACGTCGCGCCATGGAGGGCGCGGTACGCGAAGCAAAGGCAATGGGCTTGACGCGCGCGGACGTGCGCGACGTCGTCGACGCCGTTCTCGACCGCTGGTTCTCGGAGGAAAGATGAACATCGCGATTTCGCATTTGAGCAAGAAGTACGGCTCTCAAGCCGCCGTCGATGATCTGTCGGTCGAGATTCCGGCCGGTACGATCTTCGGGCTCTTGGGCCCAAACGGCGCCGGCAAGACGACGACGTTCAAATGCATGCTTGGGCTCGCGCGGGCGAACGCCGGCAGCGTCACCTTCGCTGGGAAGCCCCTCGTGCCGGCGCTCTTCGAAGCGATCGTCTACATCCCCGAGCGCGACGTGCTCTACGACTGGATGCGCGTCCACGAGCTCGTCGAGATGAACCGCCGCGCGTTCAAGCGCTTCGACGCATCGCGCGCCTACGATCTCCTCAAGACCTTTGGCATCGATCCGCGCAAGCGTGCGCGTTCGCTCTCGAAGGGCATGAAGACGGCGGTTGCCGTCGGCATCGCCTTCGCGCGACAAGCCGATTTGCTCGTGCTCGACGAGCCGACGAGCGGCTTGGACCCCGTCAACCAGCGTCACGTGCTCAACCTCATGGTCAACGAAGCAGCGCGCGGCGCGACCGTGCTCTTCTCGTCGCACCAGATCGGCCAGGTCGAGCGCGCGGCCGAGCGCATCGCAGTGCTGGATCGCGGCCGTCTCGTGCTCGAGGGCGCGATCGACGATCTGAAGTCCGGGCGCAAGATCGTCGAGGCGATCTTTCCGAACGAGAGCTACTCGCTCAACGGCATCGCCGCAGACGCTCGCGTCGGCCGCGTCGATCGCAGCGGCCGCATCGTGCGCATCATGGTCCTCGACGGGCCAAACGAGATCGCGCAAAAACTCGAGGCGGCCGGCGGTACGGGCGTTCGCATCATCGATCTCAATCTCGAAGATATCTTTCTTTACGCTGTCGCTCCGGCGTCGGCGACCGCCGACGTCGTGGAGGGTTCGTAATCATGTTCTATCCCGAGTGGCTGCGCGTTCGCACGACGCTCAAGGTCCTCGCCATCGTCTTCGGCTGCCTGTTTGCGATCGCCGCGCTGTTGCGCATCGCGTTCAACGGGCAGATCTCCGGAACGTACAGCTGGGTCGATCAAGAGATGAACAAGCCCGGCGTACGCGTAACGCACGAGCGTCAGAGCGACGGCTCGATGCGAACGACGATCGACGATAGATCGCGCGGCGACCACATCGTGATCGTCGACCGCGGATGGCAGGGCAAAACCATCACCATCACGGGACCCGACGTGACCGTCAGCCGCAGCCACAACGTGCAGATCGGCAGCGTCGGCGTGCACGCGACGCGGGTCAGCCCGACGAGCAACGAGGTCCAGGTCACGACCGACGAGCCCGTCTCGGCGCGCTACTTGCTGCTGTTCGCGTCGTTCGTCGCGCTCATCGTCGCGACAGTCCTCGCGGGACCGCTCGCGAAAGAGAACACGAACCACCTGGAGATCGCGTGGACGAAGGCGATCGGCCGCGAACGTATGGCGCTCGGACTGTTCGGCGTCGACGCACTCGCCATGCTCGCGTCTATGGCGCTCACCGTGATTTTCCTCGTGCTGTGCACGGCGCTCTTCGAGATACCGCACGTCGTCGTCGACTCGGCGACGCTCCCGGTGCTCGCACTGACGGTGTTCCTGCCTTTTGCCTGGTACGCGCTGCTCACCGCGTGTTCGAGTTCTTTGAAGCGCGGGCTCGGCGCCGTGATCGGGCTTGGCTGGCTCGCGGCGCTCGTGGTTCCACCGATCGGTCAGGCACTGGCAATAGCCGGAAATCCGCTCCTGCACGCCGCCGGCGTCGCGCTCAGCTACGTCTCGTTGCTCGACCCGCTCGTGTACATGCACTTCTCGGGCAGCGCGGCTCCCGGCGACAGCACCGCAACGTTCGGGGATACGTTCTCGCTGCTCGCTTCGCCGCCGCTCCTGCGCGCTGCGATACTGCTCGCGCTGACGGTGATCTACTCTTCGCTCTCACTGCTTCAATGGCGCCGATTGGAGGCATGACGATGGAAATCATGGGTACGCACTTCAGTCTCACGCTCGGCGCCTGGCGCCTGCGCTTCAGCCTCGCCGTCGAGGATGCAGACCTGCAGGCGCCGACGACGGCGACGAAGCAGGAGACGCCGCTGCGCCTCGCGTCAAGCGAGAAACTCGACCGCATCTTCCCGAACAGAAGGTAAAGAGGGCGGCTCGGTCAGACGATGAATCCGTTGCGGATCGCCGGCTCGACGTAGTCGAACGTCGTTCCCGATATCTTGAAGAAATAGAGATTCGGTAGCAGCGAGTCACCGTTGAGGTCGAAGCTGAAGGGGCCGACGAGCGTGTTGAAGCCGCCTTGCATCTGCATCGTGGAGAGCAACGAGTAGCGCGTGAGGGCGTTCGTCCGCTGCGAGGCCTGGATGACGATCTGTGCCGCGGCGTACCCGTAAGCGATGAGCGCGGTCACGCTCGAGACCTCGCGCCGTAGATCCGCGAGCTGCTGAAAGATGCCCGTGGCACGCGCGAGGGGAGGAAGCGGGCCGTAGACGATTGCGTTGCCGAGCTTCGAGCCATATTTGGTGATCGTGTCCTGCGTGTAGAAGCCGTCGCTCAAACCGTACAGGCCGTTGTACCCGGCGCTCGCGAGCGCCGGAATGATGGGTCCGAGCTGCGCAACGGTTCCGCAGAGGAAGAGGTAATCCGCGTCGCGCGCGAGGATCGCGCGTGCGGCTCCAGCCGGATCGAAGGCGTTTACCGGAAGCGTGACGACGTCCACGTTGCGCCGGTCCGCCTTTGCTTGCTGCACGAAACCGCGTGCGACGCCCGGACCGTAGTCGCCGTCGAGCGTTACCGCGAGCGCGAACGTCGACGGCTGGCGGCGGAAGATCGTGGACGCGAAGAGACGGCCGGCGACGTCGTCGCGCGTCGGCAAGCGGTAGATGTTGTGATACCCGCGTTGGGTAAGCGCGTCTGCGTGGACGCTCGGGACGATGACGGCAAAGCCGTTGTTCGCGTACTGCGTGAGCGTCGCGAGGGTGACGTCGGCAGTCAGGTTGCCAACGATGCCGACGATCGTTTGATCGGCCGCGGCGACGGAGACGTTTCCCATCGATATCGAGGCCGAGTTCTGGTCGTCGAGCGGGCGAATCCCGAAGACCGTTCCCGAGAGCGCGGTGAGCATGTTGCTCTCGTCGATCGCGGCTTTGACGCCCTCGACCACTTGCGCGCCAAACTGCCCGAGCGCTCCCGAGAGCGGGACGTTGACGCCGATCGTGAGCTGCCGCGCGATCTGTACGGGGTTGATCGGGACCTGCGCGCTCGCGCGCGCCGCCAGTGCGGCAGCGCCGGCGGCGCCGAGAAAGGCGGCGCGTTTCATCGCACCGTCATCCCCGCGAATGTGGTGATCATGAAGAGCACCGAGAATGCCATGTTGGCCGTGAAGACGCGCTCGTTGACCACGAAGAGGTTCTCCGCGCGGCGCAGGAGCTGTCCTTCGTATGCCGCAACCGCAAGGGCCGCAGCCACGCCGGCGTAGTAGAGCGGCGAAGCGCCGGCGGTGGCGCCTGCCCCGCCGAGTGCGATGGCGGTGAGGACTTGCAGTGCGACGGCGAGCACCCGGCCGTGCGACGCGCCGAAGCGCGCGGGCAGCGAACGCAACCGCTGCGCGCGATCGACGTCGAGGTCCATAAGCGCGTAGATAACGTCGAAGCCCGCTACCCAGAACGTTACCGCGGCAAAGAGCAAGAGCGCGCTCGGGCTCACGCGCCCGGCAACGCCGATATAGGCGCCGAGCGGCGCGAGCGCATCGACCGCGCCGAGCACGAAGTGCGTGAGCCACGTGAAGCGTTTGCACAACGGATACGCGAGCACGCCGAGCGCGGCGATGGGTAAAAGCTTGACGCAGAGTGGATTGAGCATCCACGCGGAGACGACAAGCAGTGCGAGCCCGGCGCCCGCCGCCCAGAGCATCGTTGCCGGCGAAAGCCGTCCGCTCGCGACCGCGCGCCGAGCCGTACGCGGATTGCGCGCATCGATATCGCGGTCGAGATAGCGGTTCGCCGACATCGCTGCGGTACGAGCGCCGAGCACCGCGAGCGTGATCCAGAGCAGCGCCCACGGCGAGGGGAGGCCGCGCGCGGCGAGCAGCGCGCCCACGTACGCGAAGGGAAGCGCGAAGAGCGTGTGCTCGATGCGTATCTCGCGCAGAAATATGATGCCCTTCGTCACGCTCGGGGTGACGCGGCTCATCGTCCTTGTCCGCTCCAAGGATCGGGTTGCAGCATCGCAGCGATGCGGTCGAGGCCGTACTCGCGCCAGCGGCGCTCGACGAGAGCCCGCGTCTGCGGATCCATCACCATGTCCGGCGGCCATTCGCGTGTGTACCCCTCGGCCGCGCTCTTGCGCGTCGCATCGATGCCGATCTTCGTGCCGTACGCGATCGTGTACGAGCCGTGGTCGAGGTCGTCGACCGGCCCCGGCATCATCACCACGTCGCGCTCGGGTGCGAGATTGTTCAGAACGAACCACGCGGTCTGTCGCACGTCGTGCACGTCGACGTCGGCGTCGACGATGACGAGCACGCGCGTGAGCATCATCATGTGGCCGAGCCCCCACAACGCGTTCATGACTTTCTTCGCTTGGCCGGGATAGGACTTCTTGATCGAGACGAGCGCGAGATTGTGAAAGCCTCCTTCGACAGGCAAGTTCATCTCGACGACTTCTGGTACGACCATGCGCAGCAGCGGAAGGAAGATGCGTTCCGTCGCTTTGCCGAGCCAGGCGTCCTCCATCGGCGGCTTTCCAACGAGCGTCGCCGCGTAGATGGGATTGCGGCGGTGCGTGACGCAGGTGACGTGAAACGTGGGGTAACGATCGGCGAGGCTATAGACGCCGGTATGATCGCCGAACGGACCCTCGACGCGCAGATCCGCGTTGTCAACGTACCCTTCGAGCACGAACTCCGCATGTGCCGGCACGTTGAGGTCGACCGTGGTAGCCTTCACGAGCTCCACGGGCTTCCCGCGCAGGAGTCCGGCGAACGCGAACTCGTCGAGCATCGGCGGCAGCGGAGCCGTCGCCGCGTAGGTCAGCGCCGGCTCCGTGCCGATCGCGACCGCGACGGGAATGCGCGCGCCCCATGCATCGGCATGCGCGCGTCCGTGTTTGTGGCGTTGCCAGTGCATGCCGGTCTCGCGAGGACCGTAGACTTGCATGCGATACATGCCGACGTTGTACGCTCGCGTCTGCGGATCTTGCGTGATCACGAGCGGCAGCGTGATGAACGGTCCTGCGTCGAGCGGCCACGTGGTGAGCACGGGCAGCTTGCGCAGATCGGGCTCGCGCTCGATGACGTCGTGGCAACTTCCGTCGCGCACGACGCGCGGGATGGCGTTCGCGAGCGGCGCGAGACGCATCATCGCGCCGAGTTTCTCGCCGATCGAGGCGCCGGGCGGCGAGAGGTCGACGAGCTTGTGAATGCGTGCGGCGACCTCGTTGAGGTGCTCGGCGTCGAGCGCCATCGCCATGCGCCGGTGCGTGCCGAACTGGTTGGTGAGCACCGGGAACGCGGAGCGCTTCACGTCGCTGAAGAGCAGCGCCGGGCCGCCGGCTTTCACGACGCGATCCGTGATCTCTGCGATCTCGAGCTTGGGGTCGACCGGCGCCGAGATCGTGTGAAGCTGCTGCGAGGCTTTCAGGGCATCGACGAAATCGCGCAGCGAATCGTACGGCACGTGATCGAGGCTCCTACGGCAGGCGCATGACTCTGCGCATCAGTGTGCCGCGCGCGCGAACCGGCAAGAACGCAGCGACGAGCGCTCCCGCTTTGGCGCCGCCGCCGAGGACGTAGCGTTCGCGTGGCCGCGGGCCGAGCGCTGCGCGCGCGATCGCGCGCGCGACGACGCGGACGTCGACGCCGTGCTTGCTTTCGTGCGCGAGGTTCGCGCGCATCGCGCCGGGCACGAAGCCGTAGTACCGCCGCTGCTCGGGGGAGGCCTGAGCCTCCAAACGCTCGAGAGAGCTTCCGCCTTTCTCCCAGATCGGCGTCTTGACGCTTCCGAACTCGAAGAGCGAGACGCTGATGCCGCTGCCCGACGCATCGAGCTCGATACGCAGCGCGTCGGTCAGTGCTGCAAGCGCCGCCTTCGACGCCGCATAGGGGCCGACGAACGGTGGAGTTAGGCGTCCGGAGATCGACCCGACGAAGAGCAGTCGCCCGTGCGTTTGGCGCAGCATCGGCAGAGCGGCTTGCGCGACCGCGAGCGCCCCGACGAGATTGACCTCGAGTTGGTAACGCAGGCGCTCCAACGGCAAGAACTCGAGCGGGCCGCCGAGCGCGATGCCCGCGTTGCAGACCACGGCGCGTAAGGGCACGCCGTCGCGAGCGATGCGTTGCGCGGCAGCCGCGATCTGCTCGGGAACGGTCACGTCGAGAATCAGCGGTCGCACCGAGTCCTCGATCTCGGCGAGGCGCGCGGCGTCCGCGTCCGTGCGGACGCCGGCATAGACGATCGTGCCCGCGCGCAGCAACTCGTCGACGACGGCGTAGCCGATGCCGCTCGACGCGCCGGTAACGAGCGCGGCGCCCGGATCCGGCTTACTCGTCGTGACGGCGACCCTGCGGCCGTCGGCGTCGCCGCATGGGCGGAGCGTCGCCTCCACCGGCCGGAGCCGCACCCGATGGAGCCGCACCCGATGGAGCCGCACCCGATGGAGCCGCACCCGACGGAGCCGCGTCCGACGGAGCCGCGTCCGACGGAGCCGCATGGCGCATCTCGCGCGGCTCGCGCGAGCGTGGCCGATCGCCGTCGCTCGACGCCCCGTTGAGCAGTGCCTTGTGCGAGAGATTGATGCGGCCTTGCCCGTCGATCTCCATCACTTTCACCTTGATCTCGTCGCCGACTTTCACCACGTCGTCAACGCGCTCGACGCGCGTGGGCGCGAGCTGACTGATGTGGACCAACCCCTCTTTGCCGGGCGCGATCTGCACGAACGCACCGATGTTGATGATGCGCGTAACCTTACCGACGTACGTCTCGCCGATTACGATGTCTTTCGTGATGGATTCGACGATTGCTCTGGCCTTGTCGCCGGATTCCCCGTCGAGCGACGTAATGAAGACGCTGCCGTCGTCTTCGATGTCGATCTTCTCGACGCCGGTTTCGGCGATGATCTTGTTGATGATCTTGCCGCCGGGTCCGATGACGTCTTTGATCTTCTCGGGGTTGATCTTCATGACGATCATCCGCGGCGCGTACTTCGAGAGTTCCTCACGCGGCTGCGCGATCGTTTCCTCGAGTTTTTCGAGGATGAAGAAACGCGACGCGCGTGCTTGCGTCATTGCCTCGCGCATGATCTCGAGCGTGACGCCCTGAACCTTGATGTCCATCTGAATCGCGGTGATGCCCTTCTTGGTTCCCGCGACCTTGAAGTCCATCTCGCCGAGCGCGTCCTCCAAGCCCTGAATATCCGTGAGCACGCTGTACTTTCCGTCCTTGAGGATGAGGCCCATGGCGACGCCGGCGACGTGCGCGCGAATCGGAACGCCCGCGTCCATGAGCGCGAGCGTCGACGCGCACACGGACGCCATCGACGAGGAGCCGTTCGACTCGAGCGTCTCGCTCATGAGCCGTAGCGTATACGGAAAGTCGTCCTTCGCCGGAAGAACCGGGAGCAACGCTCGCTCCGCGAGGTGACCGTGACCGATCTCACGCCGCCCAGGACCGCGCATCGGCCGCGTCTCGCCGACCGAGTACGGCGGGAAGTTGTAGAAGTGCATGTAGCGCTTGTTCTCGAGTGCGACGATTCCGTCGAGGCGTTGCGCGTCGGACGTCGAGCCGAGCGTTGCGGCGGTGAAGACTTGCGTCTGGCCGCGCGTGAAGACTCCAGATCCGTGCACGCGGGGTACGTAGTGGACCTTGCACCAGATCGGACGGATTTCGTCCGGCTTGCGGCCGTCGGGACGAATCTTCTCGTCGACGACCATCGTGCGTAGCTCTTCCTCCTCCATCGCTTTCACGATTTTCTGGAAGTCCTTTTTGCCGAGCGGCTCCTCGAGGGCTGCCCGAACGTCGTCGTCCTTCTTGCCGCAGCGATCCAGCGCTTCGTCGAGCGAGATCGCGTCGAACGCGTGCTCGCGCTCCGTCTTGTCGACCACGCGCATCGCTTTGGCGACGTCCTTTGCAAAGTTCTTGCGCACCCACTTCTCGAGATCGGCCGACGGTACGTGCCTGGGAAACTCGCGCTTGGGTTTGGCAACCTTCTTCGCGAGCCGATCGATCGCGCCGACGATCTTCTTGATCTCCTCGTGCGCGAATGCAATGGCCCCGAGGAAATCGTCCTCGGAAATTTCGTTTCCGCCGCCTTCGACCATCATGACGGCGTCATCCGTTCCCGCGATCACGATGTCCATGCCGCCGGTCACATACTCCGGCAGCGTGGGATTGCAGACGTAGTCGCCGTTCTCGTTCCGGCCGACGCGTACGGCGGCGACGGTCTTCTCGAACGGAATGTCGGAGAATGCGAGCGCGGCGCCTGCGGCGCATACGCCGATCACGTCAGCATCCAGTTCGGGATCTATGGAGAGCACTGTCGCGACGATCTGCACGTCGTTGCGGAAACCGTCGGGGAAGAGCGGGCGAATCGGGCGGTCGATTTGGCGCGAGCTGAGCACGCCGTGCTCTGTAGGACGCCCTTCGCGCTTGATGAAGCCGCCGGGAATCTTTCCGGCGGCGTACATGCGCTCTTCGAAATCGCAGGTCAGGGGGAAGAAGTCGATGCCTTCGCGAGGATGCTCGGAGGCGGTGACGGCGCAGAGCACGACGTTTTGATCACCATAACGAACCAGTGCGGAGCCGTTTGCTTGCTTCGCGAGTTCACCCGTCTCGATGACCATCGTGCGCCCGCCGACCGTAAGGGTCACGGATTCGGGCACGATTACTCCTAGTATAATTTCTCTTTTAGTGAATCACCGCGGCCCTTCTGGGGTCGCGGAGCACGGACCTTTATTGGGTGGTACGGGCCGGGTTGCCGGCGAGTCCGTCTGGCTGCCGGACGGCCTTTGCGTCCGTGGCGACTCTCCGGCATTGGGACGAAGGGCTCGCGTGCGACATTTGGCACGGGTACGAGTATTGCATGCGGCGCGCCAACGGGACCGGGCGAGCGGCGGCGCAATGCTGCCTCGCGCCGGGCAGGAGCTTGGCGCGCGGCACGCATAGTCGGCAACGCGTGATACGTCTTCGCGCTCTCGCTCCGATGCTGATCGTTGCGGCAATGACGAGCCTTCCTGCCGGCGGGTGGCATGGCGCGCGCCCCGTCGTCGCGCGACATGCGATGGTTGTCACCGAGCAGCGCCTCGCGTCCGACGTCGGCCTGCAGGTGCTGCGCGAGGGCGGGAACGCGGTCGATGCGGCGGTCGCGGTAGGCTATGCGCTCGCTGTGGTCGACCCGTGCTGCGGCAACATCGGCGGCGGTGGCTTCATGATCGTTCGCATGCACGACGGTCGCGAGCGCTTCATCGATTTTCGAGAGGTCGCGCCGTCGCGTGCGACGCGTACCATGTACCTCGACGCACACGGCAACGTGGAGCCGGCGAAGTCACGCAAGGGGTGGCTTGCAGTCGGCGTGCCCGGTTCGGTGCTCGGCCTCGAGACCGCGCGCCGCGAGTACGGCACGATGTCGCGTGCCGCGCTGATGGCGCCCGCGATTGCCTTCGCACGCGATGGCTTTCGACTCGGCGCCGGAGACCTGATTCCGTTCCGCGCGATGCCCGGCGGTTACGCGGCGGCGCGTTGGGCGATGCAGACGCCCCCGCGCGTGGGAGAGCTTTTCCGCCAGCCGCAGCTCGCAGCGACCCTCGCGCTCATCGCACGCGACGGGCCTCGTGCCTTCTATCGCGGGCCGATCGCGCGAGCGGTGGTCGCTGCGGCCAACGCCGGCGGCGGCGTACTCACGATGGAAGACTTCGCGCGGTACCGCGTCGTCCAAGCCTCGCCGCTGCATTGCAGCTATCACGGCTACCTGCTCTCCGCTGCGCCGCCGCCGAGCTCCGCAGGAGTCACGCTCTGCGAGATCCTCGGCATCCTCGCGCCCTACCCTCTCTCGCAGTGGCCCTGGCACGGCTTACGCGAGACGCATTACGTCGTCGAGGCGGATCGGCGCGCCTACGCCGACCGCAACGCCGCGCTCGGAGACCCCGCGTTCGTGCGCAATCCGGTCGCGCAGTTGCTCGCGCCGGCATACCTGGCTCGGCTCCGCGCGTCGATCGACCCGTCGCGCGCGACGCCGTCGAGCGACGTCCATCCCGGGCTCGCCGCGCTCGCGCACGAGCACGCGCAGACGACGCATTACTCGATCGTTGACGCGCGCGGGAATGCGGTTGCGGTGACGTACACGCTCAACGATTGGTTCGGCGCCGGGGTCGTCGCCGGTAATACGGGATTCTTCCTCAACGATGAGATGGACGACTTCACGAGCAAACCCGGCGCGCCGAACATGTACGGCCTCGTGCAAGGCAAGGCCAACGCCATCGCGCCCGGCAAGCGCCCCCTCTCGTCGATGGCGCCGACGATCGTGACCAGGAACGGGAGGCTCGTGATGGTCACCGGCAGTCCCGGTGGATCGCGCATCATCACGATCGTGCTCGAAACCCTGCTCGACGTGTTCGAACATCGCATGAACGTTGCGCAGGCGGTCGACGCGCCGCGGATTCACATGCAGTGGCTTCCCGACGAGATTCAATACGAGCCCGGCGCGCTCACGGGCGCGACGCTGCGCGGCCTGCGCACAGAAGGTTACGCGTTACGCGAGATCGCCACGTGGGGCTCGGCACAGGCAATCGTCGTCGATTCGCGCACCCGCCTGCTCGAAGGCGCGAGCGATCGCCGCCGCCCCCCGGGCGGCGCGGCCGGATACTAGCGCCGCAGGCCGAGTTCGGCGATGAGTTTGCGGTAACGCTCGAGATCGGTGCGCTGGATGTAGTTCAGAAGGCTACGGCGCCGCCCGACCTGTAGCAGCAAGCCGCGCCGGCTGTGGTGATCTTTCTTGTGGGTCTTCAAGTGCTCGGTGAGCTGATTGATCGATGCCGTGAGCACCGCAATCTGAACTTCTGCGGACCCGGTGTCCGCGGCGGTGCGGCCGTACGTGCCGGCGATCTCCGCCTTCTGCTCTTTGGTGAGGGGCACGGTTGCGTGGCTCCTTGCTCAGGAAAGTCTCGCTCGAGTGCAGCGCCCGGCGCCGCCTCGGCGACCGCGCTACTATATCAGGGGAGATGCTCGATTCGCAAGGGGAGGGGCGGCCCTGAGCGCGATAGACCCGCGCATGGACCTCGGCATTCGCGAAAAAGTCGCGCTCGTCACCGGCGCGAGCTCGGGAATCGGTGCGGCCGTGGCGCTCGCTCTCGCGGGTGAGGGCGTCCGGCTTGCCGTGGCCGCGCGCCGTACGCAGCTGCTCGAGCAGGTCGCAGAGCGGGCACGTGCTGCGGGAGCGCGGGAGGCGCGTGCATTCGCCGTTGACCTCGCCGATGGCGCGAGCGTGCGCGCCATGTTCGCCGGCATCGAAGCGGCGTTCGGCGGAATCGATATTCTCGTCGCGAACGGCGGGGGACCGAAACCGGGCAGCTACCTGCAGGTCGCGCCTGCCGATTGGGACGTCGCCTACCGTTCGACGCTGCGCGCGATGCTCGATCTCGTCGACGGCGTTCTTCCCGGAATGCGCGCGCGCCGCTGGGGTCGCATCGTCGCCTTGACCTCCACGTCGGTGAAACAGCCGATCGACAACCTCGTGCTTTCGAACGCGTTTCGCACGGCGCTCGTCGCGGCGCTGAAGACGCTCTCGAACGAGGTGGCTCGGGAAGGCGTCACCGTCAACGCGGTTGCGACCGGCCGCGTCGCTACCGACCGCCTGCGGCAGCTCTACGGGAGCGACGAGGAGATGCTCCGCGCCGCCGAGCGCGAGGTTCCGATGGGCCGCGTTGCGCAGCCCGAGGAGTACGCGCCGCTGGTTGCGTTCCTCTGTAGCGAGCCCGCGCGATACGTCACGGGCCAGACCATTGCCGTCGACGGCGGGTTGATTCGCGGGCTCTAGCGAATCGTAGGGCGCGATGCAGGGAGTTGAAGGCAAGCGAATCGCCGCGCTGATCGGCGACGGCTACGAAGAACAGGACCTTTCCGAGGCCCGGCGCGCGCTCGAAGATGCCGGGGCGATCGTCACGATCGTCGGCGTCGAGGAGCGTTCTCGCCAGCGTATCCGCGGCAAGCGCGGTCTCGACGATGGCGCGAGCGCGCGCGCCGAGGAGCTGGTAGCCGATTGCACCGCCGACGACTTCGATGCCCTGCTCGTTCCCGGCGGCACGTCGCCCGACCAAATCCGTACGAACCGCGACGTTCAGCGATTCGTTCACGAGTTCGAAGCGGTGAAGAAGCCGATCTTCTCCGTGGGGCACGGCGCGCAGGTGCTGATCTCCGCGCAGGTCGTACGCGGACGCCAGCTCACGGGCGCACACTCCATCGCCGACGACATTCGCAATGCGGGCGGCCTCTACCGCGACCAGCCGACGGTAACGGACTCGAACTGGGTCTCGACGCGTGGGGGCGAGGATATGGCGCTGTTCAATCGTACCGCGCTCGAAAAACTCGCGCAGGCGGTCGTCCCCGTCGCTTAGATCTCGACGAGTTCGAGCCGCGGATTCGGGCGTTCGGGGCGCCCGACTTTATGGCATGGTTTCCACGCGTCGTTCTCTCGCAATGCGGCGATGTCGGCGGTGAAATCGAAGCGACCGGAGTTGTCGAAGAACGCACTGCCGACGGCGTACGCGTCGACGGGAACGCCCGCGCGCTCGAAGGAGGCGATGCGGTGCGGCGTAAAGCCGCCGCTCGCGACGATGCGCACGTCTTCGAAGCCCTCACCGTCGAGCGCGTGACGAACGTTCCAGACGAGCTGCGGGTTTACGCCGGTCGGCACGAAAGTGCCCATCTGATTCCAGAGCGACTTGTCAACGAGCGTGCGCGACGTGTCGAGGCGCACCCCCCAGAGTCGTCCGCGTAGGGCTCGCGCTACCGCAAGGCTCGTCGCGACGCAATCGTTGTCGAAGTCGACGAGCGCGATGATCTGCGCCTCCGGCTGCGCGTACTGCGCGACCTTCTGCGTCGCGAGCACGGTGTCGCCGCCGTACGCCGCGATGAGCGCGTGCGGAACGGTGCCCACGCCGCGTGCTCCCCACCACTCCGCGTTGGCGTCGGTCGAGACGCCGAGCGCGCCGGAGATGTACGCGGCGTAGCCGTCACCGGTTTGCACGAGATGGTGGTCGAAGCGAGCCGGGAAGAAGAGCACGATCTTCCCGTTTGCGGCGGAGACGATGTCGCGTGCGTTCGTGGCGATTCGCGTCCGGCGTGAAAGCACGCCGAGATAGCACGTTTCGAGGTGCGCGAAGAGCCCGTAGTCGCCTTCGATGACGAGTGCGGTTTCGTACGGCGAAAGGTGCGCGCCGTCGGGAAGGGCGTAGACGCGCAGATCGTTCCACGCGTCGGCCCACGTGCCGTCCGGTCGACGCCGGCCGCTGCAGAGCCTGAGGATGGCAAGCGCTTCGTCGATGCCGCACAGCACGGCGTCCGAGCGCTGAAAGACTTGCATCCGCACGACCGGATGCGCTCCGTCGCGCTCGAGGATCTCGCGCGACCGATTGAAATACGTATCGGAGTAATAGCCGTCACGCATCTTTTCGACGGGCAGATTGAAGATCGACGGGTCGAGCCGGGGCCTCATGATGCCGAGCTTCGCCGCGGCGGGCGCCGCGTCCGTGCGGGAAGAACGAACCCGGTGATGCTCTCCAACGAACAGGTCGCGGCGCGGCTGCTCGAGATTCGCACGTTGATGGAGATGGCCGGCGAGTCGTTCTATAAGTACATGGCGTACGAAAGGGCTGCTGCGAGCATCGAGAACGCACCCCCACTCGCCGGTCTCGTCGCTATCGGGGCGCACCTCGAGCTGCCGGGAGTCGGCACGTCCATAGGCGCCGTCATCGAGCAGCTGGTGAAGACGGGTACCGCGGAGCCGCTCGCAGCATTGCTGGAGCGCTTTCCGCCGACCCTGCTCGAGCTGCTCGGCGTCGCAGGCATAGGGACGAAGACGGCGGCGATGCTCTACGACGATCTCGGCATCGCATCGCTCAACGATCTCGAGAGTGCGCTACGCGACGGACGGCTCGACGGCGTTCCGCGACTCGGGAGAAAGACGCTCGATAATTGGCGTCGCGGACTGCTCGCGTACAAGGGCCGCCTGAGCCGGACGCCGTTGCCGCGAGCGCGCGCGATCGCGCGCGAGGTTGCCACGTTCCTGGCGCAAGGGCCGCCGCTGCATCGGCTCGCGCCGGCCGGGAGCGTACGGCGCCAGGAGGTGACGGTCGGCGACGTCGATCTCGTCTGCACCTCCGACGATGCGCCCGCCGTCATCGAGCGCTTCACGTCGTGGCAGCGCGCCGAGGCCGTGCTGGCGGAAGGTCCGACGAAGGCCAGCATCTGGCTCGCGGGAGGATTGCAGATCGACCTCCGCGTGCTTCCCGATCATCTTTACGGTAATCTGCTGCAGCACTTCACCGGCTCGCGCGAGCACAACGTCAAGTTGCGCGAATACGCGGTGCGCAAAGGTCTGCGCGTCTCGGAGAACGGTATCGCCGATCTCGCGACCGGCGCCGTCACCACCGCGGCGGAGGAGATCGGCGTCTACGAGCGGCTCGGCATGCAATACGTCGCGCCCGAGATGCGCAGCGGTCTCGACGAAATCGAGCTCGCTCTCGCGCACGCGCTTCCAGCGCTCGTCGAGAGCGGCGATATCCGCGGAGACTTCCACATGCACACGACGTGGAGCGACGGACGCGACGATTTGAATGCGATGGTCGCCGCGTCGGCGGCGCTCGGCTACGAGTATCACGCGATCAGCGACCATTCGCCCTCACGCGGGCGCTTCGGCGTCACCGCCGAGCGCATGCGCGAACAGCGGCGTGCCATCGAAGCGATGCGCGAGAAGCATCGAATATATACGCTGTGTGCGAGCGAGGTCGACATTCTTCCCGATGGCTCGCTCGACTATCCCGACGACGCGCTTGCGCTCTTCGATCTCGTCGTCGCGAGCGTGCATTCGGCGTTCGACCAATCGCGTAGCGAGATGACGGCGCGCCTCGTGCGTGCGTGCGAAAACCCGTACGTCACGATCGTCGGCCATCCGACCGGACGACGCTTCGGGGAGTTCGACGGCTACGAGTTCGATTACGATAGAGTGTTTGCAGCTGCGGCGCGCACGGGAACGGCGCTCGAGATCGACGGCCAGGCACCGCGCCTCGATCTCTCGGGAACGGTGGCGCGGCACGCTGCGACCTTCGGCGCGATCTTCGCGCTCGACAGCGACGCGCATCGCGTCGAGCACCTCGAGAACGTGGAGTTCGCGCTCGGACAAGCACGACGCGCCGGCCTCACGAAGGAACGCGTGCTCAACGCAAAGCCGCTCCCCGAGCTGCTCGAGTTCCTCCGGCTCAAGCGCGCGGGCTAGCGATGGGGGCGCGCGCGTGCGGCGTGCGCGAGGATATCGTTGAGGATGCGTGGATCGGCCTCGTCCGCGTGGCGGAAATCGAGCCGCATGCTCTCGGCTGCGCCGTAGGCCGTGCGCGCGTTGCGCGCGTTGACGTCGACACGAGGCGCAAGCACGTCGAACGGTCTGAGCACCGGCCGGAAGCCGAACGCGCCGTAGAGCGGCGGCGCGACGGCATCGTAGATCGACATCGGCGGCAAGCCGAGAAGCACTTCGATCGTGCGCAGGACCGACGCGGTCGTGTATGCGTCGTGGTGCGTTCCGGCGAGCGCGTACGGGCTTACGACGTAGAGCGTCGTGCGCTGGTCGTCGACGTGGTCGGGCCCGTTCTGGGCGTCGTCTTCGATCGCGAAGATCGCCGTGGTCGCCCAATACGGAGAGCGTGAAACGGCGTCGACGATCTCGCCGAGCGCGTAGTCGTTCTGCGCGACGTAGGCCTGCGGCGTCAACTCGCCGGGGCGCGTGCCCTGCGTGTGGTCGTTGGGAAGACGCACGATCTCGAGTTGCGGAAGATCGTCGCCGGCGACGTATCGGTCGAACTCGGCCTTCCAGGCCTCGTACCGGACCTGGTCGCTGATCTCTAAGTTCCATCCGGGATAGTGGGGAGCGACGACGTCGTCGCCCAGGTGCGCCATGTGCGAGACGACGCGACCGCTCGAGAGGCTCGCCGGATTGGTGACGAACTCGCCGTAGTCGCGATAGGTGATGCCACCGCGCGCGGCGTCGTCCCAGAGATATCCGTTGTGCGGCGTCGCCGCCATCGAGTCATCTTCGAAATCGTAGAGGGACCGGCGGCCCGAGTAGTTCTGCGGCCAAAAGCGTTCGACGTAATCGTTTGCAAATGCCGCCGTCGACCAGTTGTGGCCGTCGGCGCTGATCTGCGCGTCCGCAAACGTGCGGTCGAAGACGCCGAAGCGCGTGGCGAGAGCGTGCTGGTTCGGCGTGATCCGAGCGCCGAACCACGCGAGCCCGGGATCGCCGTCGGCGTTGGGGACGTCGCCGAGCACCTGGTCGTACGTGCGGTTCTCTTTGATGATGTAGATCACGTGCTTGATCGGCCCGTCGGGACGCACGACGGTGTGCGTGGGAGCGATCCAGCTCTGGGAGACATTTGCGACGACCTGCCGCGTGTCGATTGCATCTGCGCCGAGGATGCGGATCGAGCCGTCGAGGCTCGAGCCGACGTATCCGTTGCGGTGCCCGCGCGCGTACGGTTGAAACTGCGGGTTCGCCGGGCTCGACTCCCCTTTTGCGTTGCTGACGTAGAGCCGTCCGCCCGGTCCGAGAGCGATGCTGCTCGGATACCAACCCGTTGGAATGCGCCCGAGGAGCGTCCTGTTGCGTATGACGGCGATCGCGTTCTCGGCGCCGAGACTGACGTATACGTCGCGCGCTCCGATGGCGATTGCGTTCGGCGATGCGCCGTAGCCGCTGGTGCGCCCGTCGTGCAGCGATAAATCAATGTCGGCAACGCGCGTACGCGTGCGAAGGTCCACGATGCCGAGCGCGTCGTCGTCGCTTTCGGCGACGTAGAGCAGGGTGCCGTCCTTCGAGAGCGCGAGCGCGTCGGGGTGCAAGCCGACGGCGACGTACGCGACGTCGTGATTCGCGACGTTGACGACGGCGACGCTTCGCTCCGCGCGCAGGGCAACGTAGACGCGTCTCCCTCCGGGAGAGAAGAGCAGGTCCGACGGGTTCGAGCCGACGTGCACGATTGAAGGTGCGGAACCGTGGAGCGCTCCGATCCCGACGCTTGCGGTCATGTCGTTCGACGTTGCAAAGAGCCGGTGATCCGGCGAGAGCGCAACCTGTGCGGGCCACGAGCCCTTCGGCAGCGTCACGCGCGATACGCCGCCGGTGGCGACGTTGATGTTCTCGACAGCGTCGTCGTTCTCGCCTGCAACGAGAACGCGTGACGTGTTGAGCCAGAGCGGCCTGCCGAATGCGCCGGGGAGCGGGATCGCGCGTTGCTGCGCGAGCGTCGTCGCATCGAGCACGAGCAACGCCGGAGGGCCGTCCCCCGAGTCTACGACCGCAAGATGCTTGCCGTCGGGAGAGAGCGCGATGCCTTGTGGGAAGAGTCCCACCGCGCGGACGGGGCCGCTAGGAGCTGAGATGTGCCAGGCGGTGGGAAGCCAAATCGACGTCGCGCCGGCAACCGCGCCGAGCAGCGCCAGCGTTGCGAGCAGCGGGATGTGAAGCAAGCGCAGCATGTACTCAAGAGTAACCTTCGGCGCAGGCGATTCCCTCTCGGCGGCGCAATCGTTGCTCATGGCCGCGAGTCGAAATCTGGATGCGACCGTCGTCTATGCCTCCGGTGGCTTCCGGCGCTACGACGAGGCGAAGGTCGGGTTGCTCACGCACGGGCTGCAATACGGAACCGGGTGCTTCGAAGGGATCCGCGGGTACTGGTCGGAGCCGGAGCGCGAGCTCTTCCTCGTGCAACTGCGCGAGCACTACGAGCGCTTGGCCACCTCGGCGAAAATCCTGCTCATGGAGCTTCCCCTCTCCACCGACGAGCTCATCGACGTGACCGTCGAGTTGTGCCTTCGCAATGCGTTCGAAGCCGACGTCTACGTGCGGCCCTGCATCTTCAAAGCGGCGCAGGACGTCGGCGTGCGCTTGCACGGCGTGCCATCCGCCTTTGCGATCGTTCCGATCCCCTTCACGAGTTATCTCGACAAATCGCGCGGCGTGCGCGCGTGCGTCAGCTCGTGGCGCCGCGCCGACGACACGATGGTTCCTCCGCGGGCCAAGGTCACGGGATTGTACGTCAACTCGGCGCTCGCAAAAAGCGAAGCGGTGAGCAACGGCTACGACGAGGCGATTCTGCTCTCGCACGACGGCCACGTCTCCGAAGGCTCTGCGGAGAACATCTTCCTCGTGCGCGGCGGCGTGCTCTACACGCCCGACCCGTCGCAGAACGTTCTCGAAGGATGCACGCGCCGTGCGGTCATGGAGATCGCGCGCGATCGGGGCATCGAGGTGGTGGAGCGCGCCATCGATCGCGGCGAGCTTTATGCCGCCGACGAGATATTCTTTACGGGCACCGCCGCCGGAATCGCATACGTCGCGTCGGTCGACCAGCGCACCGTAGGGAACGGCGAGATCGGTCCGATCGCGCGCCACATCACCGAGACGTACGAGCGCGCGGTCGTCGGGCGCGAGCC